>MAXR01000108.1:0-2286 GCA_001751155.1 Desulfuromonadales bacterium C00003068
GTTGAAGGGTTAACCTTGATGAACACCTTGGCGCAAGATGAAGCGGAACAACTATTATTAAGTGCTGAAGAATATTTCTAATCAGATTTCGGGAGTGAAGAAGATGCCGAGAATTTTATGTTATCTGTTATGTTGTGTTGTGTTGTCTGTGCCTGTTAGCAGTTTTGCGGTGACGTTTAAGATTGCCACCATTGCTCCTGAAGGTTCGCAATGGATGCAACAGATGCGTGCGGCGGGGCTGACGATTAAAGAGCAAACGGCGGGGCGGGTGCAGCTAAAGTATTATGGCGGCGGTGTGATGGGCAACGAGAAAAGCGTGTTGCGCAAAATGCGCGTCGGTCAGTTGCACGGAGGCGCATTTACCGGTGGTGGCTTGAGCCAAATCTCACCCGATATGTTGCTTTACGGTTTACCGCTATTGACTGAATCTGATGCTGAGATGAATTTGTTACGGGAAAAGATGGACCCTGTTTTTATCCAACTGCTGGAGAAAAAGGGCTTTGTTAGTTTTGGTTTTGCTTCGGGTGGTTATGCGAACTTGATGAGTCAATCGCCAATTCACGGTGTTGCCGACATGAAGGGGCTCAAGGTTTGGGTTCCTGAGGGCGACCGTGTTAGCTATGCGGTGATGGAATCCCTCGGCTTAGCTCCTGTAACGTTGCCGTTATCGGATGTGTTGACCGGGCTGCAAACGGGTTTAGTCGAGGTTGTCGGCACTTCACCACTCGGCGCGCTAGCGTTTCAATGGTACACACGGGTCAATTACATCACGCCGATGCCTCTGGCCTATGTCTTTGGTTCACTGGTGATTGATAAGCGCAGCTTCAATCGTTTATCGCCAGCAGATCAAACGGTGATGCGTGATGTACTGAGTGCCATGTATCGTAACTTTGACCAACAAAACTCCATTGATAATAATGATGCTATGCAAGCGTTACAAGCGCAGGGGTTAACGATTGTTGAACCTCTTGATGGTGAATATGAGCGTTGGAGTGAAGTGGCGCAACAAGAAGCGCATAATATGGCAGCGCAGGGTCTTTACTCTCCTGAAATCTATGAGCAAATTCAATCCTATTTGCAGTGTTACCGCTGTGACGAAGTTGAGACGAAATAACGACGTATGAAACCATTTATCCTCGCATTAGGACGATTCTTTAGTCGTGTTGAAGATCTCATCCTGGCAACTTTGCTCGGCGCGATGATCGTGTTAGCTGTGTGGCAGATTGTCCAACGTAATCTGTTTGGCAATGGTTTTGTCTGGACCGATGAACTGCTCCGTTTGTTGGTGTTGTGGCTGACGATGGTTGGTTCTATCATTGCCAGTCGTAATGATCATCACATTCGTATGGATCTGCTGATCAATTTGTTGTCACCGCTATGGCAAATGCGCCTCAAGCGCGTGGTTTATCTGGTGACGGCTGTGGCATGTGGCGCGTTAAGCTATGCTTCGGCGCGCTTTGTGTTGATGGAAATTGAGTTTGATAGTCTGCTGCTCGGTTCCTATCCGGCGTGGTGGTTTCAAATTATTTTACCGGTAGGATTTGCTCTTATCGCTTGGCGTTACCTGTTGTTGACTGTTTGGCCTCCCAAAGTGAATGAATCTGTGGAGGGCTCGCCATGTTAACCATTGCAGTGTTGGCGATTATGGCCCTTATGGGTGTGCCACTGTTTGTGGTCATTGCATCGGGAGCGATGTGGGGTTTCTACCAGGCTGAAATTGATTTGGCTGTGGTATCGATTGAGTTTTATCGTATTGCAGAGATGCCGGTATTGCTGGCGATACCGTTGTTTACCTTTGCTGGTTATGTTCTCAGTGAAAGTAAAGCACCTAGCCGTTTAGTTCATTTAACCCAAACCCTTATCGGTTGGATGCCGGGTGGTTTAGCGGTTGTTTCTCTGGCTGTTTGTGCTTTTTTTACCGCTTTTACTGGCGCTTCAGGTGTCACGATTGTTGCCCTTGGTGCACTACTTTACCCCGCCCTACGTGAAGGGGGTTATAGCGAGAATTACTCGTTAGGTTTGGTGACCACTTCGGGTAGTTTAGGTCTGTTGTTTGCGCCCTCACTGCCGTTAATTTTATATGGCATTGTCGCCCAGCAGCTCAATGTTGGCCCAGCGGTTTCGATTGATCAACTGTTTTTAGCCGGGATTTTCCCCGGCTTATTGATGTTGGTTGCCTTGGGCGGTTGGAGTTGTTGGATTAATCGTCAACGTCGGCGGCCATTATCAGAATTTTCGTGGCTTAAAGTAGGCAAGGCATTACGCGAAGCGGTGTGGGAGTTACCT
>MAXR01000108.1:2312-5993 GCA_001751155.1 Desulfuromonadales bacterium C00003068
GTCTGAAGCGGCTGCGGTCACGGCCTGTTATGTGTTTGTTGTTGAAGTGTTGATTTTACGCGAGATCCCGGTGAAAAAACTTCCTGGGGTGATGCACAGTTCGATGGTACTCGTCGGTGGGATTTTAATCATTCTAGGGGTGTCGATGGCATCCACCAACGCCATGATCGATAGTGGTATGCCGGAACGTTTGTTTCAGTTGGTGCAGAATACTGTCAGTGATCGCCTAACGTTTCTACTGTTGCTCAATCTATTTTTACTGATGCTGGGTGCGGTTCTTGATATTTTCTCGGCATTGGTGCTCGTTGTACCGCTTATTCTCCCTGTGGCTGTCGGCTATGGCATCCATCCTGTTCATCTCGGTATTATCTTTTTGGCCAATATGCAGATTGGCTATCTCACTCCACCTGTTGGTATGAATCTGTTTATTGCAAGCTATCGTTTTAATCGTCCCATTACTCAGTTGTATCGTGCCACATGGCCGTTTTTACTGATCTTACTGTTTTGCGTTGCCGTGATCACCTATGTACCGCAACTGTCGATGATCCTTCTCTAGCTGTTTAGGGTAAATAGGGCAGTAGGTAGAGGAGAACGGTTAGACTTGCCGCACTCAAAATCGTTGTAACCATAATTGTTGATGCGACAAGGTCTGGGCGGGTATTGAAACGTAATGCGTAGAGTAATGGCAGCACTGCTGACGGTGTGCTGGTCTGTAAAATCAAGATATCACGGTACAATCCATCAATATGCAACAAGCGACAGGTGGCCCATGCGACAACAGGGGCAATAACTAATCGTAATGTGCAGGCTGCTGTCATAAATTTGATCGGCAGTATCCACTTGGTACGACTGATCTGTATGCCTAAAATGATCAACATGAGTGGTACAGCTACTTGACCAATAAGGTCGAGGGGACGCAGTAGGAACAGCGGTAATTCGATGTGGAGCATATTGAAGAATAGGGCGATGATCACCGCATGGAAAATGGGGATTTTACAGCTGTTGATGATCGCTGTTGTAAACTTTGCTTTTTTACCTTGAGCGATCACAATCGCTAAACTGCCCAGTGGTAAGTTGAACAGCACAAAAACCAGCACGGCGATGGGTGTACCTTGTTCGCCAAAGGCAAAATAACTCAGCGGTAAGCCGAAATTGCCGATATTCATCATGGCTGTGGTTAAGGTGAGGGCAGGTTTCGATGATTCATCTATTGAAGCGATGCGACAGGTGGCTTTGGCCAGTAGCAGCATGATCACCATGTAAATCACCATGAACAGCAGTACGCCTAGTGCATGTTCACTGTTTATCGGGTGCTTTAATAGGGCGCTCAATACCAGTGCGGGGGCGAACAGATAGAGCGAACTGGTTGTCAGTGGAGCTTGTTCAACATCAAAATAACGCCCTAATCCCCAGCCACAACCGATAATGATGAAAATTGGAACAATTATATTAATAAAAAGCATGTTTGATTCAATTCTGCCATGAGGCGTTGAGGTCGGGATGAAACTTGGGTTGAGTGCTAAAATACTGTCAATATTAGCGATGCAAATTTCATTGACAAGAGTGCAGAAATCTTGATTTAATCACATCTTGTTTTTAAATGCAGTAGCGAGTCGCTGCTGCGTGTTATTTCACTCTGGGAGGATAGACCTCATGATGAATCCATTGGCTCAAGAATTAAATGAAATGTTGGCGGAAGGTAATCCGCATGTCCTTGAAATGTTATCTGATTTGGGCAAGAATCTGTTTTTCCCAAAAGGTATTTTGACGCAGTCTGCCGAGGCTAAAGATAAGGCGCACCGTTTCAATGCAACGATTGGTATTGCCACTGAAAATGGTGGTCCCATGTATCTACAGTGCATTCAAGATAAATTGAGTGAGTTTGATCCGAAAGATATCTTCCCATACGCTCCTCCCGCAGGTAAGCCAGAGTTACGTGCAATTTGGCGCGAAAAGATGTTGCGTGAGAATCCTAGCATGGCGGGTAAAGAGTTTAGTAATCCTATCGTTACCAATGCGTTGACTCATGGTTTATCCATTGTTGCTGATATGTTTATCGACAAGGGCGACCATATGGTTCTCCCTGACATGATGTGGGGTAATTATAATATTACTTTCACCACGCGTTGTGGTGCGGTGATCAAAAAATACCCAACATTTACTGTTGATGGTGGTTTTAACGTGCCAGCATTTAAAGCTGAGCTGCAAAACGTGGCCGCTGAAAAAGGGAAAGCCGTTGTCCTACTAAACTTCCCAAACAACCCAAGTGGTTACACACCAACGGTTGAAGAGGGCGATGCCATTGTCGCAGCGATTCAAGAAGTTGCTGAAGATGGCTGTAACGTTGTTGCCATAACAGATGACGCTTATTTCGGTTTGTTTTATGAAGACTCGATGAAGGAGTCGTTGTATGGCAAATTGGCAAACCTACATCCACGTATCCTCGCTATTAAGCTTGATGGCGCAACAAAAGAGGAATATGTTTGGGGCTTTCGTACTGGGTTTATCACCTTTGCTGATGGTAATAAAGATGCAAATCCTAACGTTATTACGGCGTTGGAAAAGAAAACCATGGGGATCATTCGTGCCACGATCTCCAACTGTCCTCACCCTGGGCAAACCTTCGTTCTTGATGCATTGAACTCTGATCAATACCCCGCTCAAAAAGCTGAAAAGTTTGCAGTGATGAAAGGGCGTGCGCTGAAGGTTAAAGAGGTGCTTAAGGATGCTAAGTACGCTGAGGCGTGGGATTACTATCCTTTCAACTCTGGTTACTTTATGTGCCTAAAGGTGAAGAATGTTGGTGCTGAAGCATTGCGTGTTCATCTGCTTGATAAATATGGCGTTGGTGCAATCTCAATTGGTAAAACAGATCTTCGTGTTGCCTTCTCATGTATTGCTGAAGAAGATATCAAAGAGTTGTTTGACCTGATCTATGCAGCGGTAAAAGATCTAAGCTAACCACTTTTCATGACATTATGAAAAAAAGCCCGTCGGCTCTCGACGGGTTTTTTTGTGGTTGAGCAACGATCGGGAGTTTGAATGAAGTTTTTTCTCTGTGTTGTCGGGGTGGTGTTGATCGTTGAAGGAGTTCCGTGGTTTTTATCTCCTCAAGGTTTCAAACGGATGCTGCTACAGATGTTGCCCATACCAGAGCGGGTCTTGCGTATGATGGGCTTGGTGTTGATGTTAAGTGGTTTGGCAACCGTTTATTTGGCGATCAATTCGAACTTTTAAACGTATCGACCACAGTCGGTCGATGTGATAACCACCAGCAACGGATTTGATGATTTAATTATGTACGTAACTGATTTTGATTATGAGTTACCAGAACAACTGATTGCTCAATACCCAACGGAGCAACGTGATGCCTCGCGGTTGATGGTGGTTGATCCTCAGCAGCAAACGATTGTGTCCGATCAATTTTGTCATATTGAGGATCATTTTCAATCGGGCGATGTTTTGGTTGTCAATAATACGCGGGTTATTCCGGCGCGCCTTCTTGGTCATAAAGAGAGTGGCGGCAAGGTCGAAGTATTTTTAGTACGAAAGCTCGATCTACCCGGTGAGTGCTGGTTGTGTTTAACCAAATCGTCTAAAAATCCGCGCCCCGGTACGAAGTTGCTCCTTGCTGGAGACTTAAACGCGACGGTTATCGTCGGCGGAGAGTCAGGCTATCGT
>MAXR01000109.1 GCA_001751155.1 Desulfuromonadales bacterium C00003068
TTTTCAAAGTTTACATAATATCCATTATGCGACACTGGATAGCTGAACTTACTTGCGAAGCTAAATAGACTTCATTTTGCAACTAAAAATGGATTGCTAAATTTAGTACAATATTCTGAGAGGTATACGAGTAAAGCTATGATATGATATTTGTCTTGTTAAATGGACATGACTAAGGAGATATATGATGACCCCAGAAGAAGTTCTTGAAATCGTACTAAATTCAGATGAATTGCCAACGCTTTCGACGGTTGCATCGCGACTCATTTCGATTACCGCTGAGGAAGATACAACGATTTCAGATATAGCTTCTTTGATCTCAAAGGACATCTCCCTTTCTGCAAAAATTTTAAAAGTGGTCAACTCCTCTTTTTACAGTTTTCCGCAACAAATCGGTACCATTCAGCAAGCTTCATCTATCCTCGGAACCAATGCTGTTCGAAGTTTAGTGCTATCATTTTCTTTTTTGAAGCCGGATCAGCAAAGCAAGGACGGTTTTGATTACGCCACATTTTGGGAAAAATCACTTTTTGAAGCCGTTGCTTCGCGCATGCTGATGACTGCTGTTGAAGCTGAAGACTCAGAGGAAGGTTTTGTTGCCGGATTACTGCAAAACCTAGGTGTATTAATTTTAGCCCGCGCTTTTCCTGCCGAATACAAGACGGTTGACCAACGTGTTTTTGAGGATGATGTTGATCGCTGCATAGCTGAAAAAATGGCCATCGGTGCAGACCACACCTATATCGCCAGTGAAGTTGTCAAAAACTGGGGTTTCCCTGACTCATTAATAGAACCATTGCGGTTTCATCACGAACCGCACAAACTCAGAACAACCGATTCTAAACTTAAACAAATCACCGAAATCGTGGCATTGTCAGGTATTCTTTCTACCGTTTATGTCGCACATAAACCTGACGAAGTGGTGTCTCGCTTTAAGCTTCAAGCGAAGCGTCGTTTGTCTATAACAGATAAAAAGCTCGAAGACTTCCTTGACCGTGTCCATACTGAAGTTGAGGAAACCGCTAAATTTTTCGACATGACAATCATAAACCAAAAGTCTGTTGCCGAAGTTTTACAAATAGCTAATGCTGAATTGAGTGTGTTAAATCTTAGCTACGAACAGATGAACCGCTCGCTGGTTGAAAAAACGGTAGCACTTGAAATGTTAACCGTCGAACTAGAAAAAAAGAACAAGATCCTTGAAAAGCTTGCCAATGTTGATGGCTTAACTGAAGCCTACAATCATCGATATTTTCAAAATTTTCTTGACCGCGAAATTAAACGTGCCGATAGAAACACTTATACCTTGAGTGTTGTTATGATTGATATTGATCATTTCAAGAAGTTTAACGACACATACGGTCATCAGGTTGGTGACTATATTTTACGCCAATTTTCAGATATTGCCCGCGAGACGTTACGTGAATACGACCTATTTGCCCGTTATGGTGGCGAAGAGTTTGTTATGGTACTGCCTGAGACAAACGCAGTGGATGCAGAGACTGTTGCTGAGAAGCTACGCAGCATTATCGCCTCACATACCTTTGAAAATGAACTTGAGACGTATCACATCACAGCCAGTTTCGGTGTTGCCGACATGACACCCTCTGAAGACCAGTTCAGTAAGAGTGATCTGATCGGCTTTGCCGACGAAGCTCTCTATAGCGCAAAAAAGAAAGGTCGTAATCGCGTTAGTGTTTATGCTGGGAAAAAGAAATGGTTTAACCGCTAAACAGTTAAACCATTGATATCACCATTATTAGATGGCTGGTGGCCCACAATCATAGACACTGTGTTGAAGTAAAAATGCACCAAATTTTTTATCGGTCTCAACGATATGTTCAAGCAACCATTCACGTAAAAAGCTCATCAACTCTGGCGACAATCCTGTTTTACCAGAACTTACCTGTTGTTGAAAATCGATGATTCGATTCTTGAGTAAAATATGAGCCTGTTTGTGCTCAACAATTTCAGGATACTTATATTTATCCATATGGTGTTCTTCGTGCTCGAAATGTTTTTTGGTGTACTCAACAAGGACCGCTAAAAGCTCATTTAAGGCGTCATCACCTCTTTTTTCCCGTAATGCAGTATAGAGATCATTAATCACCCCAACCAATGCATGATGTTCATCATCAAAAGTGGCAATCCCCACCTCATAACATTTCTTCCATTCAATGACAGCCATCCACCCTCCTTCGTGTTTCTTTAAAAAATTAAGCGCAATCAGTATAACCTGTTTGCACATTCCAGCATTTAACTCGCATAAATTGCGGGAAAGCATATGCTTTATAGATTGATTTACCAATCAACAACCGCAAGCATTCTTGTGTTGTTTCAGAGACACTCGGATGCGGATAAACAGAACGTAACACATAGATCATATTCTGTTTTCAATTCAGACATTACATTTTCTCCATAAGGTCATTAATAGAATTAAAGGAATTATTCTATTAAAAAATGAAGGGTAAAAACATTTTCGAACTGCGTTTATACTCAACGTATTGAGGGCCAAAAAACTTAACATTTTCCACCTCTTCCACTTTTGCCGTCAAAAACAAACTTAAACTAACAAAAGCAACAGCCCCTATTGTCTCAAAAGAGATCAACTTAAAAAAGGCTCCCCAAGCGAGCAACAGAAGTGATGTATACATCGGATGGCGAATGTAGCGGTATAGACCATCTTGAACAAGGTGTTGAGTGTTCTCAAAGGTCAAATTTTCAGGACTCGTATGACGGACCCGATGACCTCCTAAGGTGCGCAACGCTTTTAAGCCTCGTATGACTAATATGATTGAAAAAAACAAACACAACCATGACAGACTTTGTTGCAATGAAAAAGGCTGTTTAAACCAAACTGGGTGATTATGTAAAACCAGAAATGTGATCCCCTCAAAGGCAAAAAAGCGATAGAAACCATGAGAGCGTGGATTAAGAAGAGCGCGCCGTGACACAATGATGAAAAAGAGCGTTAAAATAAAAAATACAATGGTTCGAATAATTAATGAATCCACCAGATAAGTCCCTTTATTCGTCCGTTAAGAGTTGTTTAGTAGTCGCTGAAATCACGAGCGGATAAACCAAATAAAATCCAGCCCCACAAAAACGCAACACCACCAATAGGGGTAATGATGCCCAACATACGTATTTCAGTTAACACCAAGGCATATAAGCTTCCCGAAAAAAGGACGATGCCGACAAAGAACAAAAATCCAGCAGTCCTGACACGGCGGACATCTGGCCAAAGCTTAATAGACAAAGCGATAATCAATAGCGCTAGCGCATGATACATCTGATAATCAACCGCCTTTTCCCACGTCACGAGTAGTTCAGATGTCACTTTGTAACGCAAACCATGTGCACCAAAGGCACCAAGCGCAACTGAAATAAACGCATTAAGACTACCAAGTACGATAAACACTTTCATACGGCTCTCCAAACAGTTGCTTTAGATATGTAAGATATATGGATAAAATTATGCTTGAAACATCATGGCATTTCAATCAGTTAACGAGTTAGTGACATTAACGAAATCTCGCCCTCTTTTTTAACTTTTAAACGGGGCCGCAATGCACCGACATCGAGCTTGACAATTATTTCATATTTAAAGTGGTCACGCTGCTTTTGGCTTAAATCGGAGAGCAAACGCAAGCTGTTGATGATATTTGCAGACGCTTCAAGAGTAACATCCCCTTCATCATATGCTGCAATAACGGGTAGTTGATTGGAAACTCCTTCTAAAATTCGGTGTCCCTCAATCTCAATAGTATAGTGAAGCCCATCCAGTTCAAGCGCTTGACGATTCGGATTGATTACATGCAAACCAATTTCAAATCGCGGAGCGATCCCTTGTGTTGGTAACGCTTTAAATGTTGTGACATACACCGAGGGTGTTTCATAGTCAGAATAAAACATGGTACAACCTGACAAGAATAAAGAAAAAACTAAAGTTATTCGCACAATCAGACGATAAGACATGATGTATCCTTTGCGAAACCGATAAGCTGTTTGCCACAATGACAGATTAAAGCTATTGACCAACAGTGACGTTTTTATAAATATGTCAGTGATTATACCTGATTATGGAAAATCAGGGGCAGAAAAGGACACCAAAATCATTTGTCCATAAATCAATAACACTCACCACGGAGGGAGAGCGTCATGATTGACAACATCGGAACATCTTCAATTGAAAACTTCAAAGCTGAAGCACGGCAGTTATTGGAACAAAAAGTCCAACAACAAAATCCAAAAACAGACGAAACAACACCGACCGATAAGGTAACCCTTGGCAATCAACCTATAGACGCAGGAACCTATACGGCTGCAGTTAAAGATGCTGAGCTGGGGTCAACATTCACCCTGCTTCGTGACCTGCTTGCAGCAAACTTAAAGGAACAAGGTGTTGCTACACTTGTTGCCACAGGCGATGGCGACATCAACCTTGAATCCTTAACACCTGAGGAAGCAACTAAACTCGTTAGCGATGACGGTTACTTTGGTGTTGAAAATACCGCACAGCGTATCTTTGATTTTGCTGTTGGTATGGCGGGTAACGATCCGTCACGTCTTGATGCTATCGTCTCGGGTATTGCTGATGGCTTTGCGCAGGCTGAAGAAGCTTGGGGTGGAACGCTACCTGAGATATCTTACGCAACAAAAGATGCACTTCAAACCATGCTACAAGACTGGAGCGGCCAAGAGGTCGGACTTTAACAACTGATGACAGAACAACTTAAAATTAATGGCGCAACGTTTGAGCTGAACCGCTACCCCCTTCGCAACAACGATCCATTACGCGCTTGGGATGCTGCAGATGAATATATATTACACCACTTATTTGACAATCAACTTCTGGACAGTGAACAACGGGTGTTAATTGTTAACGATAGCTTTGGGGCACTCTCAGTGCCCCTTTCTCAATTTTCACCAGATATTTTTGGTGACTCATATATTTCACAACAAAGTATCCAACAAAACAACTTGCATAATATTGGCGACACGCACACTGCTTCATTTATTGACAGCACTGAAAAGCTTGATGCAGTTTATGATGTTGTCATCTTTAAGCTGCCGAAAAACCAAGCATTACTTGAGGATCAACTTTACAGAATTAAAAAACATATTACTGCTGAAACGATCATCATCGCAGCAGGTATGGTTAAAACTGTTCATCGCTCAACACTTCAACTTTTTGAATCAATCATTGGCCCAACAACAACATCCTTAGCGCGTAAAAAAGCGCGGCTTGTTTTATCACACGTTGACACCGCTCTCATGGGTGACACAACCCCCTACCCTAAATCGTATCAACTTGATGACTACAACATCACAGTGGTTAATCATGCCAATGTTTTTTCACGGCAAAAGTTAGATATTGGTACCCGCTTTTTTCTAGAGAATATGCCTAGTAATTCCAACGCTAAAGATGTTGTTGATTTAGGCTGTGGCAATGGTTTGCTCGGGGTAGTTTATGCGTTGAAAAACCCTGGGACGCAACTGAAGTTTATCGATGAATCGTATATGGCCGTTGCTTCGGCGCGCACTAACTATGAACATGCGCTAGATACGTGTGACAATGGTGAAAAAGGCTCTGCCGAGTTTTTTGTCACCGACTGCTTAACTGACATTGAAACAAACTCAATTGATCTCATCTTAAACAACCCTCCGTTTCATCAAAACACCGCTGTCGGTGATCATGTCGCATGGCAGATGTTCACGGAATCAAAAAAAGTTCTCCGCAACAATGGAGAACTTTGGGTGATTGGAAATCGTCATTTGGGCTACCACACGAAGCTTAAACGCTTATTTGGTAACTGTGAAACCGTTGCCAGCAATCAGAAGTTTGTTTTATTGAAAGCTCGTAAGCGATTTTCACACCACTAAAGTAGAGGTTGATAAGATTACGAAGTGCGCAACGTACGCTGTTGTTCTGGTGTCAAATAGTCAAAATAATCGATCATGCCACGCAACGAGTTACCCATAAAATAGCGCTCACGCGCGTAAAGATCAGCATCCAGTTGCTCGATATTCTTAAACACCTCATCGCGCTCGATTAACCAATCATAAATAGCCTGTTGACGTGTTTTCTGGTCACACGCTACTGTTGCTGCAACCGCCTGTACCCATAAAATAAGTTGTTGTCGTCCAATCTCTAAATAGCGTACGGCAGGTTCCACCAAACCATGATGCGCGATGATTAAATAACGTGGGTTCAAAGCGATCATGCGATCAATTGAGTCGATAGCAACATCTTGCATAAATCTAGGTGGCGTCGCTGGTCGCATATATATGCCATCATCAATATCACCATGAACGCCACAGATTTCGCCACCAATCAACAGGTCATCATATTTAAAACACAGGTGGTGTGGTGCATGACCTGGTGTTTTGTGAACCTCAATCCCGGTATCACCGACCCGCTCCGTAAAAGAGATCTTATCGCTGGCTATCGGAATGATTTCACCATAAGTCTCCGCCATCTCACCAAGAACCTGTAACGAGCCTTGCCATAATTTTTCAGGGGAGATCATATGACGAATGCCATCAGGATGGCAGATCACCTGTGCCATCGGAAAATACTTCAGCAACTCACCAGTGCCGCCAGCGTGATCAATGTGGATATGGGTCAGTAAGATGTAGTCAAGCTTTTTAATCCCCTTTTCACGTAAACCGTTGACCAACACAGGGATGGTTGATAACGGACCGGGATCTACAAGAGCGGTAAAATGTTCCTCGACAAGCAACCACGAGCTAATAAAACGACGAAATCCTTCGAGTGATGACTGATCTAAATCGAAACAATGAAGATGATCGGTATTCATATTTTTCCACCTACGATGTTAAACAGGTAAATTGACTGGAACGACATAAAACATGACACAACAAAAATGGAGTACACTGCCCGAAAGAACAAACAGGTGCCAAATAGCATGATGATACGGCAACGAACGCCACAAATAAAAACCGATGCCACCGGTGTAGGCCAGCCCACCTAAGAACAACAACAGCAAGCCGCCATCAGGTAGCGCGGCAAAAAGTGGCTTAGTTGCCACGATCATGGCCCAGCCCATTAAAACATACAAAGCAATCGACATCATCCGTTTATGGCGCAAGTGACTCAATTCAACCACCACACCCGCCGCAGCTAACGACCAGACAATACCAAATAACCACCAGCCCCACACACCACGTAGCGTAATTAAAGTGAAAGGCGTATAGGTCCCAGCAATGAGAAGAAGGATACCTACGTGGTCAAAGATTCTAAATATAGCCTTTATTCGTGGCTGATTAACACTGTGATACAACGTCGAAGAACTATAGAGAAAAATTAATGACACACCAAAAATAACACAACTCACAGTATCTAAAACACGGCCGCTATAAGCACTAACTGAAGCCAAAAAGCATAGGCCGATAATGGACAACACGATACCAATGGCATGGGTCACACCGTTAACAATCTCTTCGCAAGCACTATACCGAGCCGAGCCAATTCGTCCATTCATGGTGATAGATCCTCCAGAAATGTGAATAATCAATGAATAAGGATAGCTCTATTTAATCGATTGTGAAGTAAAAGAAAGGTAAAAACTAGCGCGTCAGGGTTTTGATCAGGTCCATTTCTCCCTGTCGGCCTAAGGCGATCATCGCCGCTGATGCACTCTCAACATACTCCTTGGCATCGCCCGTTAAACAACCAAAGACAAAACGAGCTAAATCGGCTTGTGCGGCTGCACTCTTCTCATTTTTTGAGCGTTT
>MAXR01000110.1:0-2516 GCA_001751155.1 Desulfuromonadales bacterium C00003068
CGATTAAGCCGTGTTGTGGCGCGGCGGATGGTTAGCATCGCCTTGGAGGACTCAGGATTTTTTTTTGAGGCTACTCTCGAAAACTGGCAGACAGATCGCTGGGGACGGCCCTCTATCGTAAATTCAAGCATTGATTTTTCTGTCAGTCATTCACAATCTATGGTGGTTGTTGCCATGGTGCACAACGGTCGGGTCGGGGTGGATGTTGAACATTTTCGCACTATCGATCTTGAATCGATCCGGCCATTTTTATCAAATGCAGAGTTAAGGCATTTAGCAACAGTCAATAATCCTCAAAGAGAGGCTGTGAGTTGCTGGTGTTTAAGGGAAGCTATTTTAAAAGCTGATGGGCGAGGGTTGTTGGCGCCAGAGGAATTTATTCGTAATATTAAGAGTGCTGAAACACCGCAGGGTGGCGTTTGGAGGGTTGAAAATTATACAGTTAATGATGCCGCTGTTTTTTTGGCAACAGACCAGAGAACAGCGCAGGTCTCGCATAAATATTTGAAATTTTCTGATTTAATCTAAACTTCAAATGTGCCCACTGTGTCAGATTTTCCCCCGTAATGTAATGATGGAGTTTGAAATAATGAAGCCACAACTAATCTGCCATGGCAGGGTCCTGACAGTTTTTGTTCGATATCTCTTTTGTCTGGTACTGATTTTGACTTCCAGCCTGTGCTTTGCTGAATCTGCACCACGGGAATTTAGGGTTGGTTTCTTTCAGCATGGATCATACTGGACCTCTGACCTTGTCTTTTCAGCTCTTAAACAAGAGTTGAAAAAAGAGGGTTGGGATAAGCGTGTCATTTTTGTTAATGACGCACATTTTAGCCCTGGGTGGGATGTGTCTGAGGGGGAACTTGAGGTGCGTTCCGAAGAACTAATGGTGCGCAATGATTTGGACTTGATTGTTGTGATGGGGACTAAAGCCACCCGTGCCTTACTGGTGAAGAATAATCGGCGCACACCCATTCTTGCCCTCGACATCACAGACCCTGTTAAATCAGGACTTGTTGCCTCTGTAAATGATTCTGGGATTGATAACTTTACCACGATTATTCAGAACAATTTGTGGACGGATATGTTTCACTTATTTCACCAAACGGTGAATTTTAATCGTTTGGGAATTGTTATGACAAATAATTTGGATGGGAAGATATTCAGCCATCTCGATGCTACAAAAAAAGTGGCTCGGGATCGCGGCTTTGATCTGGTGATATATAATGAATTAGAAGAAGGTGCTGGCCGTGAAGAGTGTCAGCACGCCGTTGATGTATTGATCGACAAAGGTATTGATGCGTTTGTGTTGCCTATTAGCAGTGGTTTTGATTTAAATAATGTTGCGGGAATTCTTGAACATCTTCATGCGGCCAAGGTCGCAACCTTTGCCAGCGAAGGTACGCCGTTGGTAAAAGCAGGTGCTCTTATCGGGGTCTCAAATCAAAATATCGAAGATGTTGGCAGTATGTCGGCTCAAATGATGATCAAAATCCTCCAGGGGGCAACCCCGAGGGATTTACCCATGTTGTTGTGGAGTCCACCATCCATTTCATTAAATCTCGAAACAGCGGAAAAGCTCGGAGTTATTTTTTCATTTTCGATGCTATCAGTAGCTGATGAAATTATTATAAACCTGTAACTGCTCAGCGTGAATAGCGTTTCCTCTCCCTGTGCTTTCACTCTATATAAGGGACTCATGGATCCATCCTGAGTAGTGTCAATCTTCTGACCTGTTCATACGTCTAGTGGCCATCATGCCAGCGAAGGTGGTTGTATGCCAAAAGAATCATGCCTTGTAAACGCCTAAAATTTCTTACTTATAAATAATTTTATAACCTGAATTCAAGTCATAAGCTGAATTCAATATCACGTAGTTCCTATATGGTAGTTGATTCATCCTCAGGCAACAATTCCACCAGTTCTTCTATTTTGCATCCAAAAAATAAACAAATTTTTTCCAAATTTCCGATCGTGGTATTCGTCGCTTTTTGATTGGCTATACGCGATAGGGTTGATAAGTGAATGCCAGTTTCTTGCGCAATTTCTCACTTTAGCTCTATGGAGGTACTTATGGGAATTTATCTAACAACAGGCGAATTGGCTTCAAGATTACATTACGAATCTCGTTATATCCGCAGTGTTCTAAAGGATACATAGGGTTATCGAAGGGATTCATTACATCCGTCTGTTTGGACGGCGAAGATTCTTTAAATTTGGGATGCTATTGAAAAAAACATGGTTTAAGTAGTGAAGCAAAAGCCAACCATTTCAATGGCTAATGGAGGTATCTGTTCTGGGTAGAATCCGAGGTCAAACAAACTGGGGGGCACTTATGACTTGAATTCAGGCCTGACTAATTATTTGGCTGGCGTTTTTTTCTGAACTGATATTTAAGACAATCCTGTGTATTTTCAATGCGGTAGTCAATTTAACAATAAATTTAACAAATCTGTTCGGTGCAATTTCTATTAATAAAGTTGCGGTATCGACTTTAGTTGCTAACCTTATTAGAC
>MAXR01000110.1:2523-9946 GCA_001751155.1 Desulfuromonadales bacterium C00003068
TTTGAGAGGGTGAATAGAGATGATCCGCGGATGGAGGAACTGTTCCGTTTACGTTATCAAGTCTATTGCACAGAGTGTGGTTTTGAGTCGGATGAAGATCATCCTAATGGTCTTGAGTTTGACGAATATGATCAGTATGCCAGACATTTTTGCGCAGTAGTTGTGGAAACAGGCCAGATTATTGGCACTGTTCGTATTGTTTTAAATTCTCCTTTAGGTCTACCAATTGATAAACATTGTGTCATTGATTCTGAAAAACTTTTTACTGGTGATCCTAAAAAGATTGGTGAGGTTTCTCGTTTGGCAATCAGTAAAGATTTTAGACGGCGTGAAATCGATAGGGCTATCTACGCCCAACGTGATGTGGATCGAGTTGATAGTAGGCATTTGCATAAAGAACGGCGCGCATTTGAGGGTCTCATTGTGGCTGGCCTTTACCAGTGTGTTTATCACGAAAGCGTTGCGTTGGGGTTAACCCATTGGTATGCCGTCATGGCCAAGGGGCTCTGTGGACTGTTGAGGCGGTGGGGAATTTCTTGGGTAAAAGTTGGTGAACAGGTTGAATATCATGGATTGCGTGGCCCCTATATGGCGGTTATTGTTGAAATCGAGGAACAGGTGGCCAGACTTAATCCTCTTCTGTTGAAAAAACCTCTGGGGTGGATAGAAAGCTGATTTTGAACGCCAATCTCATAATTTATTTGAGTTAAATTGAACGGAGAGTTTATGGATTTTATGACAAATACACTCAAATTAGTAATGGTTTTACTGCTCCTTGTTGGCTGTCAGGAACAAAGCAAAGAAGTTCTGGTTCAAGACGGCATGGAGATGGTGACACAAGGCAACCCGTTGGGAGCCATCGTCCTGTTTAGTAGTGCTCTGGATAAAGATGCTAATTATATCACAGCTCGTCATCAACTTGGGTTGGCTTATCACAAGAGCGGTAAGCTCGAAAAGGCTGAAAGGGAATTTCAAAAAGTTCGCTTGCAAAGCCCTGACAATGGCGTGGTTTTGTTAGATATCGCTTCTCTGTATTTAGATATGCGTAAAATTGATGACGCTGAAGTAGAGATTCGACAGTTCTTAAAAAAACATTCTAAAAATACTCGATCTCAAGAGTATCTTGGCCGAATACTCAATGTACGCGGTGATTTAAATGGTGCTGAACTTCTCTTCGATGAAGCAATTGAGCTTGACGAAAAAAATATTGATGCTCGATTAGCTTTGGCACAGTTTCATATGAAACAGGGTAGAAGTAGCGATGCCCGTGTCCTATTGATCAAGGCGGCAGAAGATTTTCCTAAGATAAAAGATTCATATTATATGTTAGCAGCTCTTGAGATGCATGCAGGGCACAATCTCGAAGCTTTAAGGGCATATCGGCAAGTGGTTATTATTGATGCAAGTGATGTCGGTGCGTTGTATATGGCCAGTATTCTGGCTCTTAATATTGGAAATAGCGTAGATGCCCAGCAGGGCGTTGATGATATGTCTAAGCGCTTTCCAGGCCATCCATTAACATCTCGACTTATGGGGATGGTTGCCTATACAGATGGCGATTTTGAAAATGCCACAGTTAAATTACGACTCTCTTTAAGAGAGATACCTGATCTGATCAGTTACTACTTTCTTGGTTTGGCCGAGTATAAATTGGGTCATTTTGAATTGGCTTTAAATCAGTTTAGAAATGCTCTCGATATCCATTCTGGTCATCATCAATCTCGTCTGATGATTGGTTTGACCTTCCTTCGACAAAAGCGTTTAGACGATTGTATCAGGCAGATCACTCAGGTTTTGGAACAGAATGATAAGATTGCTATGGCGCATAACGTGGTTGGTAGTGCTTATCTTGCTAAGGGTGAGTTTGACAAAGCCATGAGTCACATTGACCGTGCAATCGAGCTTGATCCGGGGCTTGCTGATGCACATATGAAAAAAGGGTTGTTTAATCTATCTAATGGGAATAATGCGGACGCGGAAATCGAATTGGAAATGGCTGTGGAAGCGGCACCAGATTCGTTAAATAATCGCTTATTGCTTGCTTCACTTAACTTACGCCAACAGAATTATCGCAATGCTATTGAAATACTGCAACAAGGGTTAGACGGCAGTGAACAGGATGCACTGTTATACAATTATATGGCGGCCGCATATCTGGCCCAGAAACAGGTAAATGAAGGAATTGACGCGCTGAATAAAGCGAAACAGATTAAACCGAACTACCTGACTCCTTACTTTAACTTGGTCAACTATTATTTATCAAACCAGCAGCGAGATAAGGCGATCGAAGAATATCGTAATGTTCTCAAAATTTCCCCAGAAAATGTCAAAGCATTAATTTCCCTCGCCGTATTGCAAGAGATTGACGGAGATACTCCAGCGGCTAAGGCTGGTTATGAGGCGGCTCGTAATACAACTGCCCCTGAAGGGTTTTTGGCTTTAGCTGCTTATTTGTCGCGCTGCAACCAGCCTGATGAGGCAGCTAGAGTTGTCAAGGCTGCTTATCAAGCACATCCTAAACATCCTGCTATCCTTGAAACGCATGGTAAGTTTTTGTTTAAAGGACACGATTACGCCCATGCGGTAAAAATATTTAAAGCTTTGGATAGCGCTAGACCAGGTTCGGGGGCATCGTTATTGGCCGAAACGTGGCTTGCTAGCGGTGACCGAGATAATGCCGTGGCTGTGTCTCAAAAGCTGATTGATGAGCGGCCAGAGGCAATTGACGGTTATATGTTGAAAGCGGCAATTTATCAGCGCTTAGGAGAAGTTGAATCTGCAGAGGCTGCGTTAAAACAAGGTATCAGTTCTGTCAAGGATGCCCCGATACTCTCTTTGGAGCTTGGTCGACTTTACACTCGAAGTCAGAACACCTCTCAGGCGTTGGAAACCTTCTCCGCTCTTCGTAATGACTACCCCGAATTTGTCCCAGGTATCTTTGCTCTCGGTGCCTATTATGATCATCAAGGGGATAAACGCAAGGCTGTCGATCTTTATCGTGAATCATTGGCTAAAGCAGAGAACTACACAGCTGCATTGAATAATTTGGCTTATCTTTATGCTGATAATTATGGCTCACCTGAAGAGGGACTCTTGTTGGCAATTAAGGCTTTTCGCAACGAACCTGGAAACCCAGGAATTCTCGATACTCTCGGATTGGCACTGTTGAAGAATCAACGCTATGAAGAGGCCGTCAATGTCTTAAATAAGGCTGTAGTAATGTTGCCAAAGGTTGCTATGATCCATCTTCACCATGGGCAGGCGCTATTAGGTGCGGGGCAAACTGATGAGGCGTGTGATGCCCTGCAACAGGCTGCCGATTTAGGTTTTGGGCCAGAAGTTGATCAAGCACAGCAACTTCTTAAGGATATACAACGCTAGATTAACGGACGGATGATGCGATGCGGAAAATGACTTCATTTATTATCCTCGTTGACCTAGCACTCGCTGCTCTTGCGTTGGTGCTCGGCAATGTGATGCGTTTCGATGGTGTTTGTACTGTTGAAACCATCGCAGGTTCTGTCGGAATGCGTTTGATGGTCTTTATGTTACTGGCCGTGTTTTCTTCGTATTTTTGTGAGATGTACCGCTGGGATGAAACTAACGATAAGTTCGACTTGGCAGCCCGTACTGCTGTTGCCATCATGTTGGCTTTTTTCATGCTCTCTGCTTCTTACTATCTTTTACCGATGGCAATGATCGGGCGCGGGGTTCTGTCCTCGTCATTGTTAATTTTTGGTGCGCTACAGTTTATTGCTCACCTCGGTTTTATGTCATTGATGAGATTGCCAGCCTTTGCAATACGAATTCTTATTCTTGGAGCTGGTCCATTGGCCGAGTCGGTCGAGAAGTTTTTATCTGAAAATAAAGGTCCCTATGTTCTTGCCGGATTTATCCGTCCCGAGAACGGTCTATGCACGGTTTCAGAGGATAAGATTATTGGCGGTGATGATGAGCTTGGTCCATTGATCAAACGTGAAGGGGTTAGTCGCCTAGTGGTGGCGGTAACAGAACGTCGGGGAGTGTTACCGGTTCAAAATCTGTTGCGCTGCAAGTTGAACGGGGTTGATATTATCGATGCCGCAAGTTTTTGTGAGGATACCACTCGTAAATTGCTTGTTGAAAATATAAAGCCAAGTTGGTTTATCTATTCGGATGGCTTCCGCATCACCCCGTTTTTACATTTCATCAAACGGATTCTAGATATTGTCCTTTCCATCTTTGGTATGGTTCTGCTTTTGCCTGTCTGGCCTATTGTTGCATTTCTCGTTCGGTACGACTCGCCAGGGCCCATCTTTTTCCGTCAAATTCGTGTTGGTGAACGTGAAGTTCCATTTACGATCTATAAGTTTCGTACCATGCGTCAGGATGCTGAAAAAGAAACTGGTGCCGTGTGGGCGACTGAAAATGACGTGCGGATCACTAAGGTAGGCAAGTTTTTGCGTAAAACCAGATTGGATGAGTTCCCTCAGCTATACAATGTACTGAAAGGGGAGATGAGTCTGGTCGGTCCTCGCCCAGAACGACCAGAATTCGTTGAGCAACTCAACGAGAAAATTCCTTATTACCCGACACGTCATTTCATGAAACCCGGAGTCACAGGATGGGCGCAGATTTGTTATCCCTATGGTGCTTCAGATGAAGATGCGCTGGAAAAATTACGTTATGACCTTTATTACATTAAAAATTACACTGTTCTCTTTGATTTTCTCATCATTCTAGAGACGATCAAGGTCGTACTTTTTGGTCGCGGAGGTAGATAAATGAAACGAATGCTCTTCTGTCTGTGTGTTCTCGGGCTGTTTTTTGCCAGTGTTGCTTGGAGTACCGATTATATCATCGGTGACGGTGATAGTTTGAGCGTCGCCGTATGGGGTGTCCCTGAACTGAGTGTTAGCATCATTGTCCGCCCCGATGGGAAAATTACGCTACCAGCTGCCGGAGATGTCGTGGCTACTGGTTTTACCCCGTCACAACTGGGACAAGAATTGACCCGTATCCTTGGAGATTACGTTAAGGCCCCCATTGTGACCGTTACGGTGGTGGGGATAACGAATAATCGTATCTATATCTCGGGGAGTGGGGTGCCGTCACAAGTTGTTCTTTTAACAGGTCGTACCACCCTTTTTAAACTTATGTGTGGGGTCGAAGGCATTGTCAATGCTGACTTGCAACGAGCCTCGGTCGTGCGTAACGGTGAAAAGTTGAATGTCGATGTCTATGATCTTTTCATTGACGGCAACATTAAGGCAGACATTGATCTGATGCCCGACGACATCCTGTTTTTCCCGAGTAACGAGCTGAATAAAGTGTATGTCGTCGGTGCAGTGAATACCCCTCGGGCGATTATGTTTCGCGATGGCTTGCGGATCCTCGATGTCATTCTTGAATCGGGAGGTTTTACCAAATTTGCCAAAGCTAGTGCTGTCTCGATTCTGCGTAAAAAATTTGATGAACAGGGTAATGAGCTCAGTGATGACCGGGTGCGTATTAAACTTAATTTGGATGACCTGATGAATGATGGAGAGTTGGAACACAACATTTCTCTTCAGCGTGGGGATTATGTTCTGGTCAAAGAAGGGATGTTTTAAGTGTGATTTTAATGGCTGAAGGTTCTGCGGTGAATTTTAACATCTATATAAGACAGGTGTTCAATGGACTCTCCAACGATTCAGATAAAAAAATATCTTCATCTACTGTATTGCCGGCGCTATATCTTTGTGATTGTTGCGACGACAACGGCATTGTTGATTGTTTTCGGAAGTTTTTTTTCCGTCAAACAATATGAGGCAGAAAGCACAGTTTTTATCGAAGCAAATGTGGTGAATCGGCTGATGAAAGGGCTGACGGTGTCACCGTCGATGGATGATCGAATTCGAGTCCTACGCTATCATATGCTCAGCAGAGATATTATCTCGCGAGTTTTGAAAAAGTTGGATAAGGATGTCATGGCCGGTACCGCCGAGGCCTTTGAATATTTGGTTCGCTATTGTCGAGAAACCACAGTCATCAATATCAAAGGGAAAGATCTTTTCTTCGTTTCATTTACGAATTCAGACCCTGAATTTGCAAAAAATTATATTAATACCTTGGTGACAACATACGTTGAAGAAAACATATCCGCTAAACGTGAAGAATCTTTTGGTGCAGGAAACTTTCTTGCTGAACAGGTCGATTTTTATAAGAAAAAGTTAGATAAGCTTGAAAGTGAAATTAACAATTACCGGAGAAAAACAGGAATATTTTCTACCGTAACCGAGGAATCAATTTTTGCTGAGATCAAAGACAGTAATCTAAAAATAAAAGACTTACAACTTAATATAAATGAGTTATTAGCCAAAATTAGTGCCATGAAGGAGCAGTTGATGGCGATGGAATCCATGGAGGCTTCAAATGGCAGTTCATTTGATGACTTGATGGGGGGATCGAACGACGAGATGCGGATCGATGCTTTAATGGATCATCTACAGGATATGTTGCTTGTCTATAACGATCAATATCCCGGCGTAATCAAGGTTAAGGAGCAGATAGCTGAGCTTGAAAAACGTCAACTGTTAGCGCCAGATGAAATCTTCGTTGATTCAGATAGGGCCTATAATCCACTCGAAAATCCAATATTTGTCGATTTGAAAATGCGCTTGAATACCACTCAGTCTGACCTTAAGGCTTTACAGGCTCAGGAAAGTGAATTGCTAGAACAGATTAATCGTAATAGGCAGATTTTGCAAAACTTTCCTCAGGATAAAAAAATTCTGGCTGATATGGAACGGGACCGCAATATGAATCGAAACGTGTATGAAACGTTGATTGCACGTGTTGGAATTGCTGAGGTGTCAAAACAGATGGAAGTGGCAGATAAAGCGACAACCTTTCGGATTCTCGATCCAGCGATTTTGCCAACTTTTCCGGTGGGAACTAAACGTTTAATGAAGATGATTTTGGGGCTTTTTGTCGGCCTTGGTGCAGGGGTTGGTGCTGTGGTTCTTCGGGATAAGTTGGATGATACCGTCAAAGATGCCGATGCCATCCGCGCCCTCGGAATAACGGTATTGGCTGAAATCCCTCTTATGTATAACGACGAAGAAAGCAAGCGAGAGAAAAAGAAGGATCGCCTCGTTTATTCCTATGCTGGAATCTGTCTCGCTTTCATCGTCGTTATGATTGGTCACGATCTGCTTGGCATGACGGTGTTGGATAGTTTGATCGCCAATGCTCAGATCGATACGCTAGTTTCTGACCTTGTAAAGCGTCTACATTAGAAGGGGGTTGAAATATGAGTCGCATCGAAAAAGCCATCGAAATGGCAGCGAAAAATCGCGAATCGGCAGTTTCTGTCTCACCAGACGAGATGACCACTGAGTCACTACCCGCAGATGTTGAGCAATGCCACGATAGGGAGGATGACCCGACTGAACATTATAGC
>MAXR01000111.1 GCA_001751155.1 Desulfuromonadales bacterium C00003068
CGCAATGGTGGTAAGCTGAGAGAGATCACACTGATGCGATAATAAAGATCCTCACGAAAGCGTCCGTCAGCAATCGCCTCTTCGATATTAACGTTGGTGGCCGCGACAATACGGGCATCAATTTCAATATCTTCACGCCCCCCTACGCGCTGAATCGTCTTTTCCTGAAAAAATCGCAACAGCTTCACCTGAAGGAGCAACGGCAACTGTCCAATTTCATCGAGAAAGAGTGTTCCACCATGGGCAAATTCAACCTTCCCCTGAACACGGGCAGCAGCTCCGGTAAAAGCCCCTTTTTCATGGCCAAACAGTTCGGCTTCGAGGAGATTCTCCGGTATCGCGCCACAATTAATGGGGATAAAGGGCCCATCCTTACGTAAGCTCAGGTCGTGAATCGCCCTTGCGACCAACTCCTTACCGGTGCCATTTTCTCCCAGAATCATGATTGGGATATCGGCTGACGCCACCTTGCGAATGGTGGTAAAAATTTTCTCCATCTCTGGGCAGTGACCAAAAATACCGTTCATCACCCCTTGTTGGCGCAACGTTATCTTTTGCAATTGGCGATTTTCGGCTTCGAGGGAAGTAAGGTGAAATGCACGTTCGAGAATGATCTTTAGCTCAGCAAGGTCGATCGGTTTACGATAAAAATCATAGGCACCAAGCTGCACCGCCTTGAGGGCATTAACTCGGTCCTCATTGCCAGACAAAACAATAACCTTCGTCTCTGGACGCTTGGCAAGTATTGTCTCCAAACAACGCAACCCCTCTGTTGCGCCATCGGCATCAGGTGGCAACCCTAAGTCTATCGTCATCACTTTTGGACAATGAACATCAAAAAGCTTCACAGCCTCAGCAACATCTTCTGCGAGCAGCACTTTATAGTGTTTACCTAGTCCCCATTTGAGCTGCTTACGAATTTCGGGGCTATCATCAACGATCAATAATTTTTCCACTAGGCCCTCTTTTCCGAATTGGCATCGACGCTCTCATCACGACAACGATTCTTTAACGGTAACCAGATGGTAAAAGTAGCTCCTTCGCCAAGAGAGCTTTGAACATCAATTCGTCCACCATGTGCTTTAATGACTTGCTGACACTGATATAAACCAATTCCAAACCCTTTTTTCTTTGTTGTTTCAAAGGGCCTGAACAGTCGATGCTCGATAAAGTAGGCATCCATTCCAGCACCACGATCAATTACCCGCACAAAAGCTAAGTCATCACAACCAACCTCAACTCGTATCGGCTGATCCAGCGCTGAAGCTTCCCGAGCGTTATGCAAGAGGTTCAGCAGCACCCCTTGAACTTCCGACTCATCACCACAAACCAACACCGTAGCACCTGAGACAACCACCTGTTCATTGCCACACATAGCGGCAGCCGCCTTAGCAACTGCGAGCAAATCAATGTCGCTCATCTCTAGCTGTGGTTGTTGCTTGACGTTTTGAAGTCGTGTAATCATCCCCTTCATGTTATCGACCGTATTATCGAGTGTCTCGAACATATCGACACGAAAATCGGGATCATCAATATAATCGCGTGAATTATCAACTACCATGGTCAAACCAGACACCAGATTTTTTAAATCATGGATCACAAAAGTTGAAACCCTACCCATTGCGGCCATTTCGTTCGCGACGAGCAGATCAGTATAAAGTTTGCGGCTAAGTAAGACACTGATCGTCTGATGAGCAAGGATTTTCATTAGATCAAAATCCTCGTAAGTTAGTGCTTCTTCTGCATAATTACGACTTCCTAAGGCAATAAAACCTTCAAGACTCTGCTTAAACCGTAAGGGCACTAAAAAGGAACACTTCATCTCTCTCAACTGCGCCCAATTGCCCGCCAACAAACTCGCATCGTCCTCATCGAGATCAACCACCCAGTCGCAATCACACATTTTAGTCACTAAAGGGTGATCGGCGGTGAGTGAGCGGGGATTGACCTTGTTTTCAAAGCAAGCAGAACAGGAAAATTGCCCTGTTTCTTGGTCGCGTAAAAAAAGGGTTGCTCCCTGTAAAAAAAAAGTTTCTGCAAAAAATTCAAGGATTCCACGCTCTAAGGTTTCACGGCTTTTTGCCACCACCAATTTTGCGGTGAACTGCGTCCACTCTTTTCGGTAGTCGTATTTATGTTGATAAAAATTTTTATGCAACACCACCCGAACACGACGCCGAATTTTTCCAGACAACAGGATAATGACAAAAAACAACCCGAGGACAACGGCCAATGAAACAAAAAAAACTCGATGCCCAGTGAGGTTTATGTAACGCATCCCTGCACCAAACAATCCCAAGGCGACTAAGTAGAAACCCACGGCCAAAATAACGACCGAACGATAGGCGATATCACGGGAGACCCTGATACGCACATCAACCTCTCCCCGACGAAAGCGACTAAAGGCCATCAAGCTAACCGCAAGAACCAGACTGAGCGATCGTACAGGGACAAGATTCATGTCGAGTGATCGATACAACAGCGATTGGCTGTAGTAGATCACCAACACAACCAACACAACCCCAACACCCAGCACCTCAAACTTGACACGCCAGCGATCAGGACGTGACAGAGACATCAGAGTTTGCTCCATTAAAAATAGAGACAGCACAAATGCAGCCATCAGAGCCACGTAAAAGAGGTATCCCCAAGAGCCAAGGAAAAGGATCTTTTCGTCAGCGAAATCAGGGGAATAAAAGACCTCGGATAACGGCAAAAAAGTCACGAGGATAAAAACAGTGCTGAACAATACCAGCAATCGTGACGGGGTTGAGATCCCTCGCCAACCCCCTTCACGAGAGAAGGTCAGGGCAAAAAACAACCAACAGACGGGCAGACAGGCTTCGGCAATCAGTGCAATCTGTTTCCAATCCATAAGTGATTCAGGTTCAAGTAATGCTTTCAAATCACAAATTTCAAGGACAACGCAGGCTACTAAGCCACCAATTTGAGCTAAAACAGAAAAGCGCCAATGTTTTCGGAATAACAAAATCCCGACATACACGAGGACAATAACAACAGTAAAAGAGGAGAGGGCTAATTGTGCCATAGATGAAAAACCTCAAAAAATACAGGTTGTATTTCACTACCATGCCAAATAAAATTGTAACTATTCAGCTGACAAACTGGCAACGTCCATTCCAAGGGACGCATTGAACCCATCCAGGGGGCCAGCTCATCTACAATTGTGCTGAATATTTATATTAAATTTAACGATATATTTTATTAATATGACCACAATCAATCCCATATAGTTACTGTGGTAATACCGCCTTGATATGCGGATAAAAATCCTCAAGAAACTTCTCGCCTAACTTTAGAGCGCCAACATCACCCTCACGATGCGGGACTGAAATGCGGATGAACGCTGAATCACGGCGATTATGCAAAATAGAGTTTGTGATCTCAGCCATTTTCAAAACATATTCATTTGTTAAGGGTTTCCCCTTCACCTGAAACCAATATAAAAA
>MAXR01000112.1 GCA_001751155.1 Desulfuromonadales bacterium C00003068
GTTGCGTAAGGACGTTAAGGCCATAATGGTCGCAGAACTTGATCAGATGTTGGTTGCCAACGGTGCTGCCAATAAAGCTGACATTGCGGGGTGTTAGTCGATGGAATTAACCTATTTTTCTACGGATAATCCGCAGCAGATACGTCGCTGTCAAGACCAGCTGTTGCGCGACCATGTGCATTATGTCCTCGCACATTCCCCTTTTTATCAGCAGATGTTTCAGCGCCTTGATCTCACTGCGGAAGATATCAATGGCTATGACGACCTGGTCAAGCTGCCCACGACCACCAAGGCTGACCTTGAGGGTCGTGAGCACGATTTTTTAGCTGTTAATGATAGTCGTATTGCCGATATTTGCCTCACTTCGGGAACGACAGGGGTTCCTGTTTCTTTTTATCAAACCAGTTTGGATCTGGATCGCCTCGCCCTCAATGAAGAGATCGCCTTTCGTACTGCGGGAATTCGCCGTGATGATCGGGTATTGATCGCCGTTGCCATTGATCGCTGTTTTATGGCGGGCATGGCCTATTTCCTCGGCTTAAAACAGATTGGAGCTACGGCCATTCGCGGCGGTTCGAGTTCGGTTGCGGTCGTCGCGCAATTAGTCCAGCGCTTTCGACCAACAGCGATTGTCGGGGTGCCCACTTTTTTCTTAGCGTTAGCGCAACGGTTAAAGGACAACGGCATTGATCCTGCCTCGTGTGGCGTGAAACGCTTGATCTGTATTGGTGAGCCGGTACGTCAGGCAGATCTGTCGTTATCGGTGCTCGGGCAACGCTTGGTGGATTGTTGGCAGGCACCGGTGTTTGGCACCTATGCCAGCACCGAGATGGCCACCACGCTCAGCGACTGTTCACGCGGTCAAGGTGGCCACTTGCCGCCTGAATTGATGATGGTTGAAGTGCTCGACGATGACGGTCAACGGATAAGCGATGATCGCCCTGGTGAGGTAGTGGCTACACCGCTTCAGGTGACAGGGATGCCACTGTTGCGTTTTCGTACTGGTGATATGGCTCGCCTGTATTCCGAGCCTTGTCGCTGTGGTTTAACCAGCCAAAGGATTGGACCCATTCTGGGGCGTAAAAACCAGATGCTTAAATATCGCGGCACGACGGTTTATCCTCCCGCTATTAGTGCGGTATTGCAGGAGATCGAGGCGGTCGCGGCGTACTATATCGAAGTGTATGATGATTTTGCTTTGTCCGACCGTATAAAAGTGGTTGTTGGTTGTCAGGACGATTCAATTGATAGTGATCAGATTGCCGAGCGTATTTCCGCACGAATTCGGGTGAAACCTGAGGTCGAAATTGCTGACTTAGACGTGGTACGGCGCAAAATTATCAGTGAAGATAAACGGAAACCAGTTCTATTTTTTGATCATCGCACGAAATCGGTGTGTTGTTAATTTGCAATGAAGGGTGTTTGAAAATGTCTACCAAAAAAACAGTTGTCTTAACCGGTTGTGATTTAACCGTTGAACAAATTATTGCCGTGGGTGTTGGTGATCTCAATGTTGCGCTTGATGAGCAGGCGTTACAGCGCTGCCGTGAAAGTCGTGAGTTCTTAGAAAATGCGGTGGAGCAAAAGCATGTCATTTATGGCGTCAACACCTCCTTTGGTCCCATGTGTAACAAAATTATCGACAACAATTCTCTTAAAGCGTTGCAGGTCAACCTTATCCGTAGCCATGCGGCCGGCTTAGGTGACCCGTTAAAGCCCTATGTTGCCCAAGCGGTGATGTTGATCCGTTTGAATACCCTTGTTAAGGGCTACAGTGGTGTTCGTTTTGAACTGCTTGAATTTATGCAGTGGATGATTAACAACGACATCGCGGCTTATATTCCTGAGTGCGGCAGTGTTGGCGCATCGGGTGATCTGATCCATCTAGCTCACCTTGGTTTAGGGATTATCGGCGAAGGTAATGTCTATTACAAGGATCAGTTGCGCCCGGCAGCCGAGGTGTTTGCCGAATTGGGTCGTAAGCCGATTCGCCTGAGCTACAAGGAGGGGATCGCCTTGATGAACGGCACCAGTGCTATGACAGCATTAGCGGCTTTTGCCATCTATGGTGCGAAAAAGTTGCTGCGCGTCAGTTATGTGACCGGTGCATTTGGTATTGAGCTGTTTGGTGGTATTGATGATGCTTTTGATGTTGATCTGCACGATGTTAAGCCTCATCCCGGTCAGTTGGAAACGGCACAAACCATTCGTAACCTTTATAGCGGCTCTACCAACATCACCCGTCGCGAAGATATGCACGATCAAATTCGCCAACAACATCAGGATGGTTTGGTGTTCGAAACCACCATCAATGTGCAGGATGTTTATTCCATCCGCTGCACGCCGCAGGTTCTCGCACCGGTAACCGAGATGATTGCGGCAGCAACACGGACGGTTGAGATAGAAGCGAACTCATCGAATGATAATCCTATTATCATCCCGAAGAAAAAGAAGATCATTCACGGTGGTAATTTCCACGGCCAAAGTATCGGTTTTGCTATGGATGCGCTGTGTATCAGTTTATCGACGTTGTGCAATCTGTCGGAGCGGCGACTGAACAAACTGCTTGATAAAAACCTCAACGAAGGCTTGCCCGAACACCTTATCCCCGGAACCTTGGGCTTAACCATGGGCTTTATGGGCGCGCAATATCTGGCCACCTCAACTACGGCTGAAAATCGTCAACTTGCCAACCCGGTGAGTACCAATAGTATTTCGTGTAACGCTTCGAACCAAGATGTGGTGAGCATGGGAACTGTTGCCGCGCGTAAGGCGTTCCGTTTGGTGAGTAATGCCAAGCATATTTTGACCATGGAAGTCTTGGCTGATCTACAAGCGCTGTCGTTCCGCAATGCTGCGGGCCTTGGTGGTGGCACAGCGAAAATTTATGCGTTACTCAATAAAAATTTCGAAGTGTATGACAACAGTCGCGTGTTTCACGATGATTTGGTTAAGATGCGTAAATTGTTGTTCTCAAGTCAAATATTTGATGATCTGACTCAATATTGGCAGACTAAATAAGATGCAGAATGTGACGCCATCATTGCCCTTGTCGGCACTCATGCTTCTGCCGCATCGGCCACCCATGATTCTTGTCGATCAATTGGTTGAGTTCGAAGTAGGGCAGGGATCTGTTTCAGCGACCATTGGTGCAAATGATCTGTTTGTTACCCAAGACGGCACCTTGGAGACCGTTGCGCTGATAGAACTGGTCGCTCAAAGTTATGCCACCATGAAGGGCTATGACGACCTGATCAATCAGCGTTCGGTACAGCGCGGTTTTTTGGTCGGCAGTCGCACCTTTAAAGTGTTGCGTTGCCCCCGTGTTGGTGAGTCGTTAATGATTGATATTACTACCGCTGCCGAGTTGGATAGTTTTTCAGTGATCGATGGTGTCATACGTGTTGGTGATGAAGTAATTGCTCAGGGGAGTGTTAAATTATGGTTGCCCTAAAATGGTGCCTAACGCTGTTGGTGTGGATCAGTTTCACTTTACCCGCTGTGGGTTTGGCGACTGAAGTCGCCCTGAGTGCTGAAGTGACGCAACGATTGGCCGCAGCGGCCCAGCAGGTGCAAACGTTGCAGAGTGACTTTGTCCAAGAAAAATACCTGAGCATGTTTGAAGAAAAATTGATCTCAACGGGTCAGTTTTATTATCAAAAGCCCGATCAGCTGCGCTGGGAGTTGCTTGAACCTGTCGGTTCAGGATTTGTCATTACTGGTGATACGGGTCAGCGCTGGCATCAACGCATTGCAGGTAGTGAATCGTTTAAGCTCGATCAAGATCCTGCTATGTCTCTGATTGCAGAACAACTATTTGCGTGGGCGAAAGCCGATTTGAATTGGCTTGAGCAGAATTATCATATCAGCGTCGTCAATGAAAAGCCGATACAACTTAAGTTGGTTCCCCTTGAATCGGCGGCACAATTTCTCAGTCATTTAGTCATCACTTTTAACGATAGTGATCGCTATGTTATTGCCGTTGAAATACACGAAAATGATGGTGATTCAACTCGGATTAACTTTAACAACACTATCGTAAATAGTGAAATTAGTAGCACTATTTTTACTGACAGGTGTTTGAAGTAAATGTTTGTCGCCCTGTATAATCTGTTTGCTAAACGGTCTGGCGGGTTACTAATCGGCTACGCTGTTTTTGCCGTATTGAGTGTGGTCTGTATTCTCTTTATTCAGCAAAGTGAGAATATCGAGTCGTTATTACCCGATACAGCTGGTACTGAAGTTCGGCGAGATTTTAATTGGCTCCAAAAAGCCCCCTTTGCTCGCAAGGTGCTGATTGATCTCCATGCACAGCCTGACGTGACTGCCGAGCAATTAAAGGAAACGGCGTTAACGCTACATGGTGCCGTGACCCCTTATTTTACTAAAGTATTGAGTGGCCCACCTTTGGATGTGCAACATGATCTGCCGGCGTTGTTGTTGCAGGTGCTGCCTAATCTTGTCAGCGAACAAGATTTAATGGTGATTGAACAGCGATTACAGCAACAGCGCATTCGCCAACAATTAACCCAGCTGCGTGAACAACTATTTACCCCTCAAGGCTGGATGACCAAGCAGCAGTTGCAACGTGATCCTTTGGAGTTGTGGCAGATTAGTGCCGGTCATTTACGCCATCTGAATC
>MAXR01000113.1 GCA_001751155.1 Desulfuromonadales bacterium C00003068
GTGGGATCGATTCACGAATACGTTGCTGCTGTGGGATCGATTCAGCAATACGTTGCTGCTGTTGACGCGTTTCACGAATCCGTTGCTGCTGTTCTTCACGCAAGCGAGTGCTGGGAGTTTGATTTAGCCTGCGTCTATTTTGATCGATCTTGTTTTGCTGTTGTCGCGAGTCACGAATATGTTGTTGACTTCGGCGATCAATAGTACCTGAGGGCTGGCCTTCCCTGCGGCGGTTGAGATCTATCCTGTCGGGCTGCCGAACACGCTGGCGATCATTTCTAAACCCGCGGCTCTCGTGGCGTAAATCCCTTGTGCGGTAGCGAGTTTGACCATACTTGCGCGCCGTATGTTTATCGCGGTAGGCGACTCCGCGCCGGTGCCTAGGTGAGTGTTGCCAACGACCTGACGATCTGTACCAGTTGTTTCTGACAAATCTTGGACGATTATGAAAGTTAATATAAATATGATGGCTGTGCCAGTCGAAATAGCTCCAGCTTCCAAACACGAAGCCGAAAGTTACGCCGGGCCAGAAAGAAATACCTACGCCCAGTCGTATCCCAGATGGCCCCCAATAATAAGGTCGATAACCCGGATACCACCATGGTCCATAGACATAATAGGGGTCATAATAGGGGATGTAGATAACCTCTGGACGTGCTGGTTCAATAATGATGGTCTCTTTTTCGACAATTACGGTCTGCTCGGTTGTGCTGCGTAGATTTCCTTGAGAATACGCTTGATCACGCAGGTGCTGGATTACCCCTAAGACCTCAGTTTCTTGAACCAGAAAAGCGTTGCCAAGATTGGTGGTTTCGCTGATTCGTTCACTCATAACGGCCAGAGTTGAAGGAAAGTGACAGATGGCCTTTACGCTTGGATCCCAATCTTTATCGAGTAGAGCGGTATCAAGGCTATTACCGACTAATTCCGAATTTATTTTGACCCAACGATTAGCCTCGATCACTTCAATAGGATAAGTGGATGCCATTAATATCTGTGAGAGCAGAGCATCAGGATAGAGCGCAATCGGTGCTAACATCTGGGTGAGTTCTTGAGTGGTGTATTTCTCAGAGGGGGAAAGTGTCCCACCATCCTGACCATGAGCTAGCTGCACAGTCATACTCAGGAAGGTTGAGAAGATAAGAACAATCAATAATCTGACGATGTCCGTAATGACTGTTATTTTCATAGTCACCTCCATAAATCGACCTAACGCAGAACACTTACTCGCTGATAGAGCGCGGTAAGAAATTATCGCTTGCGATTATCAATGACGACTTTCATAGGATAAAACTGCATTTGATCATTCTTGCAATGATGAAAGATCGATACTCGCAATTAGATGAATTATATCAGAGTAAGCCAATATTGTTACTCGTCCGGTATTGTTTTCCTTTGTTTCTAGTTTGTAACGTCAATTTTGTCGCAGTTTTTGACGATCAAGGGGACATTCTATCTCAAAACGCAACAAAGCCGATTCGGGGAGGCATCGAATCCTAGAAAGAAAGAAGGAGGTATCAAGTCTTGCCTGCCACAACAAGCTTTGATGTTCGTAACTTTAACAAAGTGAGTCGTCATGGACCACGGTCAGATGCGTAAAAGATTGGTTGGTGATCCACAATGTTCACCTGTGCCATTGTACAGGTCGATTACCTGATACACTTGGTCTGTGGGGTTTAGTGCGACAGGTTTTTCTTTTTGTGGTCTATGTTTTTGTTTAGCTTTAGCAGAATTTCACGATGTTTCTGCCCGCCTCTTTTGCCTGATAAAGAGCTTTGTCAGCACGTTTAATCAATGAAGATGGAGTATCTTGAACCTGTAGTTCTGTACAGCCGATACTTACAGTTATGTGGCTAACAGTTGGAAAGTCGTAGTCGGATATCTTTATTCTTAGTCGTTCAGCTTGTTGCAGGGCGGCATCTTTTCCTGTTTGCGGTAGTAAAATGGAAAATTCCTCACCTCCCCAACGTGCGACAATGTCTTCTTGACGGATACTTTCCGTTAGCGCACAGACTAAGCTCTTTAAAACCATGTCACCAACATCATGTCCATACGAATCATTTACCTTTTTAAAATGGTCGATATCAAGCAGCAAAAGTGAAAGCGGTTCGTTGTACCGCTTTGCTCTGCCAATATTTGTATGCAACTTGGTATTAAATGCCCTGCGGTTATCAGCACCAGTTAACTCGTCAGTGGTTGAAAGAATGTGCAACTTTTCTTCCGCTTTTTTGCGTTGTTCGACCTCAAAGATCAATTCATCCCTAGAAGCCATGCTTTCTTGAAGATTTTGTGCCATTTTGTTCAACGATTTTGCCAGATTGCCAATCTCGTCATTTGAGTTCATGTCAATCCTTGAATCCAGATCACCTTCACCAATATTACGGGCGATAGTTGCCAACTTAACGATGGGCTTGGCTGCCAATTTGCCTAAAAGATTGGCGACTGCAGCGGCCAAGAGGGTAATGATAGCTCCGATAAGAATAATGATTGATGTTGCTTTATGGGCAGCCACCATCGCATCTTCTTCTCTTTGGGAGATGACAACATGCCAGGCTTCGCCACTATTGCCTTTTATGTGGTCAATTGATTCCTGATGACCACCAAAACCAAACTTTTTTGACCCTGTTGTTATTTGTACTGGAGAAAAAGCCACTAACTGTGTTTTGTTGTTTTCAGTAATGGTTATCGTGCCACTCACTTTTTTCGCCAGTGGCTTAATGAGAGCCTCGTTTAGTCTGGTTGATAGTGGCACGACATCACGTTCTGATATAATTAATCCCCCTGTTCGTACGATCTTCATACTACAGTGTATTTGGCGGCCAAACTCCTGAACAATATCGGTCAATTCTCCCATGATGTTTACGTTGCATTTTAGTATCCCAATGACCTCGTTACCATTCTTGATTGGAATCACCACTCCGAGCACATATCCCTGTACGCTAGAATCAAAACCACGATCATCTAGGAAAATTCTGCCTTGGCCATTATCAAAACATGCCAACCACCAATATTTGTGGCGATGAGCAAGGGTGGTCAGTTTTCCGGTCGTAGCAATTATCACCCCATACCGGTTGGTGAGGAATATCTCTCCATACTCTCTAGGCATGATTATTTGCTGATACTTAAGATATTCTGCAACGGGATTGCCCATGTAAGCCTGAATAAAAGGATCGTTGCTGTCCACTGTGTTAATCCATTGCTGGTTGCGGCTGTCAATCTCTTGTTTCCGTTCTTCAGCAGATAATACGGTGAATTCAGCATTACTTTTAAGTAGAGCATCCTTGATAAGTGGAGCTGAGGAAAGAGTGATGGCTACTGCTGCTTTTTGTTTAAGGTGAGAGTTGACATGCTGAGCGACCTCTCTAGAGATGTTTTTGATGTTGCTGGTCTCTTTATCTATGACAATTCTGTAACTCAATATGTCATAACCCAGCGAAAGCAGGGTTACAATGACAGCACCGAACAGTGTCATTGTTAGTGCTCCCTTATATTGAATTTTCATATGGTTCTCCTGAAATTGTCAATAAAAGTACATAAGCAGAAGTGTTGATTAGATCTTGCTTCATATTGTAAAGAATTAAGAGTCTTACGGAAAGGATTAAATTTGTCCCAAATTCACCAAGGGGGAAAGATGGACAAGCTCACTGTTTAAATAATGATGGAATAACGGGGTTGGCCTTGAGTTACAACATTTTCAGTTTGCAACCATCGAAATATTTCATTTTTATAACTGTCCCATTGGCTGTACTGCCGATCAGTTATTGATCCCTTTGTCAGGTTCATCAATTGACAGACTGTGATGGGTTGTTAGGCTAAATTGTATAGGGTAGCTAATAGACGGAGGGCAGGGATGATGACATTTCAAAGAATTCTGTTTGTAAGCGTAGTGTTGCTGCTTGTCGGGCTGATACAAGGCTGTTCTGTTCCCAAAAACAAACTGTCGTTGTATCAGCGTTCAATGGTGATTGATAACGAACAGACAGCGAACACTATTCTCGCTAAAGCAACGATGCAAGTCATTGATGAACAAGGTCTTGAAGGGCTGAATATTGTTTCGGTCAGTGGCACACCGTATGAAATGGGTTTTCAACATGGTGTGCTATTACGTGATGAAATTCAGATTATGTACAGTAAAATTATCAGGCGAGCAAAGATCTTTTCCAGCGAACAGATGATGGCCGAGCTCTATGATCTGATGGAACCCTATATCCCTATAGAGGAAAAAGAGGAGATGCGTGGCCTTGCTCATGGTGCCGACGTTCCCTTGCGATTAGTGCATTGGATTCATATGATTCCAGGGGTGGCAGAACATGGAGCCAAAAAGAAGTTTCGTCGTGGTTTCAGTTCCAGCAGCTGTAGCAATGTCGTAGCATTTGGTCAGGCTACAGCTGATGGTGAGCTCTACCAATTACGCGTGTTGGACTGGATGCGTGAGTTAGGGGTGCAACAGTGGCCGTTGATTCTCGTACATCGTCCCGATGTCGGCTATGCCTCAGTATCCTATACCTATTCAGGATTTATTGGCAGTGTCAGTGGCATGAATGAGCAAAAACTGGCATTTGGCGAGATGGGCTATGGTGATCCTGCCAATGAAACACTGGAAGGGATGCCGTTTATTTTTTTATTCCGAAAGTTACAACGTGAAGCGAGTAATCTTCAGGAGGTCGAGCAGATTATCCGTAGCGTTCAACGGACCAATTCGTTCGTCTATATGATCAGTGATGTCAAGGCCACAGCAGGAGAACCAAATGCACTGTTGTTTATAACCGACCGTGACCGAGTGTTGACCTTTGGTGAAAACACGTTGCTGATTGATGAACGCGAGAAAAAACGGAAGAAAAAGGTGGAAAAGTATCTGCCGATCAATGATGTTGTCTATGCTGGAGCTAAGGGGCCAGCCCTCTATGAAAACCTTCAGAACTACTACGGTGAACTGAACCTTGAAACCCTGCAACAGATGACGGAAGCCGTTTCTCTTAAAAGCAACATGCACAATGTAGTGTTTAGGCCCGCAACCCTTGAAAGTTGGGTGTCAAATGCCAGCATGATCAATGGTAATGCTGGCAAAGCCAGTCAACAACGCTGGTTTTACTTCAATTTTGCTGATGCCTTAACAGCCACAGTGCCGTTAGACAAGGGGGCCCAATGAATCGAGGTCCGGTGCCTGCTGTGAGAGGGATCGTCTTCTGGCTAGTGATGGGGTGGCTTGTTGGTTGTTTAACAGGCTGTTTGTCGGTCCCATTAGACGCCGACTACTCGGAACCGCAACCGTTACCAGAACAGATTCGTCAACTTTACCACTATAAAAAAGTTGTGCCTGAGGTTAAGCAAACCGTTTTGTCAATGGAGACGGGCTATCAGTTGCGACGCGTTGAGTTTACACCAGGGCATTCGATTCTGCCGTTTGAGCATCATATTCAGATGGATTATTACGATATTGATGGTGATCAACCTGTGCCAGTGATTATGGTGCTGCCGATTTTAGGTGGAGGCAATGGAATATCCTCGGCCTTTGCCCGTTTTTTCGCCCGCAATGGCTATGCGGTGTTGTTGGTCCATAGGCAGAAAAAATACAAGGAGCTTGAACATCTCGATTATCTCAATGAGATTCTGCAGCAGATTGTTTTTGATCACATGCAGGCTATTGATTGGCTTGAGACTCAGCCGGATGTCGATGTTACTCGCATAGGGGTGTTTGGAATCAGTATGGGGGGGATAAAAAGTGCTCTGGTCAGTGCGTTAGAACCTCGGGTGCGTGCGGGAGTGGTGGCGCTAGCTGCTGGAAATATTCCCCATGTCCTCAGTTATTCTGAAGACCGAGGAGTGCGTAAAAAACGTGACAAACTGCTTGCCAGGCAGAATGTGACTGCTGATCAGCTTTACCAGCGTCTTGCTGCTCAGATTAACTGTGATCCGCTCAACTATGCTCCGTATATGGATGCGCGAAACATTCTGATGATTCTTGCCCGTTTTGACCGCTCCGTGCCGTACTGGCAGGGTCGCGAACTCAAAGAGAGGATGGGTAACCCCGAGACCATCTATCTCCTTTCAGGTCACTACTCATCGTTACTTTACTGGTTTTACATCCAGAAAGAAGCGTTGATGTTTTTCAATCGGAAACTTGATGTCAAAAAAGATCCAGACAGATGGGACGAGGACGTTGATAGCTGGTGATGCCATGATTCATAAACAGCTGTCGCAAAAGCTTGTCTCACCTCATCATTGATGTGCCAATTTGGTTGATTTTTGAAATATCAATCGCCAATCACCATCACCAATCGCAACAGGACACCGCTGTTGGAGTGATAATCATCTGGAGCTGACCAGTCGACAAATGGTTCAACTTCATAAAACAGATAGGGTTTCCAGAACTGATTACGCCAACGGCTACTGATGCTGTAATGATCAACATTATCTTCCGAGTCTGTCTCGCCACTGAGATAAAAACCGGTCGCAACTGCGCCTTGCTGGGCTAACCGATGGGTGTATGACAGGCCGCCACGCCACTCCAAACCGTTCGATTTGCTGGTGTATTCTCCACGGGCACTGAAACGGATGATCCCGTTATCAGAGACGAGATAGTCGAATTCATTGAGTAATCGCCCACCATTGCCCTCTTTACTGTCGAGAAATAGAGTCGCGGTGAGTTGTAGCTTGACACATTTCGTCAAGTTATGTTGACGACGATGACGTCCCCGCGCGTAAATGTTAGGTCCTGAGCGTAAGCCGATACGAAAATCGATCGCTTCTCGGGTGTTAAAGCGTTGAATCCAACGTAGTGCCGCATTAAAATCGTTGTTGTCGTTGTCATTCTCTCCCGGGCGATTACTTTCAAGAGGCAACAAGTTGTAATCGTCATCTTCCTCATTTGACAGCAGAAGGTCAAAGCGACGATCTAGTTGAGGTAATTTAACTTTTACCCTGATACGGACATAAGGATCATTCCAACTGTTATTGTTGGGTTCCCAGCCCAAGGTGATCCGGGTCTTCATCCGCGCGGCCTCATCTTTGTCACGGCGGTCACCAAAGAATTGATCAAACCATTGGGCCGTTTCTTGAGTGCTAGATAAAATCGATTGGTGTGATTGGTCGATCCAGCTCACGGGGGCTTCTGACTCAGCTACACTTGTGCCAGCCGCACTCACTAACCACCACAAGCATAAAAATTGAACACACCATCGCCGCATACAGTACCTCTTGAATAAGGGGAGTTGTTTTATGTGTATTAATTATAGCGAAGGATTAATGGATTCCAAGAGCTGCGGTGGTTAATATTTTCTCTTCATGTTAATTATGGCTTGGTTGATAGTGGAATAAGTGGGTAGAAGGGAAAGGATTATCGTTTTATTAAATCAGTTGTTGTGTCAACTCGCACAAAAGGGGCAGCGGAATTTCCGCTGCCCCTTTGATTGATCTCTATTGATATGTGTTGTTTTATTTACCCTTGAACAACTCGTCGTGCTGCTCGCTTGATACTGATGAGATTGCGGAAGCTAATATTGTCGGTGGTGATGTTGTTACCGTGCGAACCACACCCCAAGGTTAACGAGGGGATCAAGACATTGTACAAGCCACCGATGGCACCGTGGCTGGTTGGCGAGTTGAAGGTGATGCGATTGGCATCAACGCGCTGAGCGAATTCAAGACATAGTTCTTCACTGGCAGAGTGGATACCTGCGGTATGACCAGCACCACTGTTAGTAAGGAGGTCAGCACACAGATCAATAGCGGCCTCTTTACCGTCAACAATAAAATAGCCAAGGCTTGGTGAGAGCTTTTCACGACTCATCGGCTCAACGGCTTGCGTGCCTTGCAGAGGACCAATCAGCAGAGCGCGGGTTGATTCGGCAACGGTAAAATCGGCCATTTCAGCAATCTTAATTGCCGACTGACCCACAACGGCACCTGAAACAACACTGCAATCGCCAAAGTAAAGTTTTTCGAGTTTTGATTTTTCCTCAGCGTTCACCAGATGAGCACCAATCTCTTGCAATTTAGCCACAGCTTTTGCGGCGACGTCGGCATCGTCAAAAATCAGATTTTGCTCCGAAGCACACACAACACCGTTATCGAAGGTTTTCGATAGGATAACGTCTTCCATCGCTTGATCAATGTCTGCATCGCTAGCGACATATACAGGACAACCACCGGCACCAACACCGTAAGCAGGATTTCCTGAACTGTAAGCCGCAGCGACCATTGCACCGCCGCCAGTTGCTAGAATAACGTCAACGCCATTGTTGGTCATTAAAGCGTTAGTCGCTTCAATCGAAGGCTCAGTGATCCATTGAATGCAGTCAGCAGGGGCTCCGGCAGCCAAGGCAGCATCAAGACATAGTTGAGCGGTTGTTTCGCAACATTTTTGTGCGCGCGGATGAAAACCAAAGACCACCGTATTGCGACCCTTCAAGGCAGACAATACTTTAAAGCACACTGTTGAGGTTGGGTTGGTGGTTGGTGTGACAGCAGCGACAACACCAAAGGGTTCAGCAATCTCGATAATATTATTTTCATCTTTAACAATACCGACCGTTTTACTATCCTTCATATCGTTCCATACCACGGCAGAAGCGAAGTAGTTTTTGATGGTTTTATCAGCCACATTGCCCATGGCTGTTTCGGCTACGGCCATTTCAGCTAACGACTCTTTATTTTCTTCAACCACATTAGCAATAGCTTCGCAAATCACGTCGGTCTGCTCTTGATTGAGTTTCTTGAATTGAGCTAAAGCCGTTTGTGCTTTAGCGATCATAAGATTGATTTTTTCTTCTACCATGAGTACCTCCAGCAAGGTCTTGGTTTAAGTGCTATGTGGACGAGTTCTGTTTCTATGTTTACAGTTTACAATAAGGAAGAAACGTGCCAATCGTGATGTATACATTTCAAGTGACTGTTTATACAGTGATTATTGTAGAGAGTTCGAGTTAGGTACTAGTGAAAATATTCTTGATAAATTGTGTCAATGTGGAACAATAGCAGTTGAATTATTTAAAATTTGAGCTGTTTTCTTGCTTAATAATGATCATTGGACGTCGGTATCCGGTATTTTTTCGTGCCGCTGATGACCTTAAATACCTTAACTGAACAGTGTTTCAGGTTGGGACAGTTGTTGTGTTCGTCCAGCTTAACCAGATGGAAGGACTCTGCTGTTTATGAACCAATAGTGCTGTGTAGCGTTTTGTCCACAGCTGTGTAACGTTCTGTTTTAAAGGTTGTTATTTTATTTAAGCTGTTTTTTTGATGTAATGATTTGACACTTGGCAAATATGTTGCAGTGTTAAGAGTGTGGGAACAACATGTGTACCTTTTTGGCAAGGAGACAGCTTATGCCCCAATCTCTATCCACCCCACATGATTTACAACAGGTCGCCGCTTTGTTGAAGTGTTCTGGCTTGAGCTTTGAACCTGACGTGGATGATGTGCTAGGAATAAAGGATCACCACGGTCGATTGCTGGCAACAGGAAGTCGTCAGGGCGCATTGCTTAAGATGATTGCTGTGGATGCGGAGTACCAGAGTAGCGAGTTGTTTTCTGAACTGATCAATGCTTTGATCTCTTGCGGCTATCAAGCGGGGATTGAAAATTTCTTTGTTTATACTAAGCCGTCACAATACCACAGTTTTACTGCTCTTAATTTTCACTTGCTGTGTACCAGCGAGCACGTTGCCCTATTGGAATATGGCAGAGGTATCAATCGCTACCTACAGCAGCATGCACCGTTGCAACGAGTGGGAAATAATGGTGGGGTGGTCGTTAACTGTAATCCGTTCACCCTTGGTCATCGTTATTTGATCGAATCGGCTGCGGCGATTGTCGATTGGTTGTATGTGTTTGTGGTGGAGGAAAACCGCTCCAGTTTCCCCTTTGATGTTCGTTTCGACCTAGTGAAAAAAGGGGTCGCTCATCTGAGTAATGTCAGTGTGTTGCCCACTGGTCCCTATGCGATAAGTCACGTTACCTTTCCCGATTATTTTCTTAATAACAGCACTCTTGCCAGAGAACAGCAGGTTCAGATCGATATTCAATTGTTTGGTCGCTACTTAGCACCAGCATTTTCAATTAAGCACCGTTTTGT
>MAXR01000114.1 GCA_001751155.1 Desulfuromonadales bacterium C00003068
CTTTAACGTCTTGGCCGCGAGTGATCTTGGCCATTCGCAATGCACGTTCGAGGCGAATTAAGTCTAACCCTTGCGCTGCAATAACCAGCTTACTTAGGGCATCTTTTTGGGATAGAATTTGGTCGAGAAACGGGTCGTTGCTACGGCCGTTTTCTAAGAAGTTAGCCAGTTCCTGAGCGTTCGGCAAGGGGTGGCTCAGATGGACAATATAGTTGCTCAGATTTTCAGGAACTTTGATTGATTGAGCGAGGAAAACCAAGCACTTTCTGGTTGCTGATCGCTGTTGGGCAAAGTTGACCAGAAGTCGTTGGATGATCGGATTGTCATTCCAGTACCAGTGCATGTCGAGAAAAATATAGACGCCGTGCCCTTGTTGCTCTAAGGCCCAGCGCAGAGCTGCGATTGGTTCCTTGGTGTCCGCAACACCGTCAAACCCTTCGGTGCACGACCAGATTTGTGGTGCTGCTAACCCTTTAATTGCATGTGTTGCAGCACTGTGGATTAGGTGTGTTGCCCGTTGTTCGTTTTCAGTCGAAATAGCGAGCAGTGGAGTTCCTGCTGCAACATGCTGGGCGAAGGTCGTAATGGTTAGGGTCTCTTTCATCTCAGCCTTCATCAAATTGGGGTGGTTATGTGTGTTTACGAGGGGATAATCTCGTTAGTTAGCAGGAGCTTAGAGGATTTGTCGGGAAATGTCTACTCTGTGTGGCATCGCTTGCAATTTGCTAGGAAATAAGCTAGCGTTGCAGGCTGTCCATTGTGGATCAAATCATTATTTAATTTAACATTTTCTTTGCTGCGGCAAAGAACATAGCAATGAGAACAAAAGGACCCATCGAATATGCGTTTAACCAATTATTTGCTGCCAACATTAAAAGAATCTCCAGCTGATGCTGAAATTGCTAGCCATAAACTGATGTTGCGTGCGGGGATGATCCGCAAAGTGGCTGCTGGAATCTATAGTTACCTTCCCCTTGGTTTGCGGTCAATTCGCAAGGTTGAGCAGATTGTTCGCCAAGAGATGGATAAAGCTGGAGCGATGGAGTTGTTGATGCCGATGACGGTTCCTGCTGAGTTGTGGCAAGAGTCTGGGCGCTGGGAGCAGTATGGTAAAGAGCTGTTGCGACTTCGTGATCGTAAAGATACCGAGTTTTGCCTTAGCCCAACTCACGAAGAGGTGATTACAGATATTGTGCGCGGCACGGTTCGTTCTTATCGTCAATTGCCTATGAGTCTGTATCAGATTCAAGGGAAATTTCGTGATGAGATCCGTCCTCGCTTTGGTTTAATGCGTGGTCGCGAATTTATCATGAAGGATGCCTATTCGTTTGATTTAGACGATGCCAGTGCCGATATCTCATATGATAAGATGTATCGTGCTTACCAAAATATTTTTAACCGCTGTGGCTTAAACTTCCGTGCTGTTGAAGCAGATACGGGCAGTATCGGCGGTTCATCGTCACATGAATTTATGGTGTTAGCCGAATCAGGTGAAGATGCCATCGTTTCGTGTGATAGTTGTGACTATGCAGCGAATGTCGAAAAAGCCCAAATTCGGTTAAATAATCAACAGCCTCCACAGGCTGTTGGTGAGGTGGCCGAGGTTGCAACACCGGGTCGTAAAACGATTGCTGAGGTCGCTAACTTTTTAGAGCTACCACAAAACCGCTTGATTAAAACTCTGCTGGTGCAAACGGATACCGGTGAGCAGTTAGCTGTTCTGTTGCGTGGCGACCGAGAGCTGAATGAAATTAAACTGTGTCGTTTCTTGGGTTGCGTCGAAATTGAGATGGTTGGCGAAAAAACAGTTGTCGAGCTAACGGGAGCGCCGAGCGGTTTTGCTGGTCCTGTTGGCTTAACCTGTCGTATTATTGCTGACCATGAAGTACGAAACATGGTGGACTGTGTTGTCGGTGCTAATGCTGCTGATATGCACTGCGTTGGTGTGTGTCCCGGTCGAGATTTTGAAGTCGCTGAATATGTTGATTTACGTCAAGCTGAAGCAGGGGATGGTTGCCCACGATGTGAAGGGCTATTGCAGAGCTGGCGTGGCATTGAGGTTGGTCATGTGTTTAAGCTCGGGACAAAATATTCTAAAGCTCTTGGCGCGACGGTGCTCAATCGCGAAGGTAAGGATGTCCCATTGGTTATGGGCTGCTATGGTATCGGTATCGGTCGCACCGTCGCCGCTGCGATAGAGCAAAACCATGATGATAATGGCGTTATCTTTCCGATGGCCATTGCCCCATTTCAGGTCATGGTTACCTTGCTGAATGCCAAAGACGAGCAGGTGGTTTCTGTCGGCAACGAACTGTATAATACATTGTTAAGCTCGGGCATTGAGGCGGTGTTGGATGACCGTGCTGACCGTCCTGGGAGTAAGTTTAAGGATGCCGATCTGATTGGAGTACCTATTCGGGTTACGGTAGGCGGCCGCGCGTTAAAAGAGGGTGCCTTTGAAGTTCAGGTGCGTGGCGGTGGCGAGCGTCAAATGATGCCGGTCGCAGAAACCGCTACGTGGTTGGTTGAGGAAGTTCAACGTCAGCTCGCAGGTTGAATTTATGTATCGTGTTTGTTTGGATGATAGTGGACGTGTTGATCTGCCGCGGCGTGTAGCGGCAGCGTTGAGTTCAAACGACCTAGCAATAGCGTCGTCATCGTCTCAACATGTATTGCTTGCCGTTGATGGTGCAGGAGAAGCTAGTATGACTGCTTCTCTTGGCTCAATGGGGGTCGCGGATGTTCTCTCTTTTTTTAATATGTTTCGTAAGACAGGTGTTCTTTATCTTGATTTGTCGGATGGCAATCGTCAGGTGTTTTTTCAAGATGGTGAGATCATCTTCGCAACGAGTCAACGGTTTGAAGAGGACCTTGGCGAGATCTTATGTGAGTTAGGTAAGCTGGAACGTAATGTGCTGACGGCAATTCGCTCCGACATGGAAGAGGGGGCAACCCTAAGCCAGGTGTTGGTGCGTAAAAATATTGTTGCTGCACGTGATCTGTGGTTAGCTACACGTCATCAAGTTGAAGCGATCGTTTACAACTTGTTCTCAAGTCAAGATGGTGGTTGTTACTTTGTTGCACAGGAGTTGGAACGCGACGATATCGTTCGTCTGTCAATGAGTACCCAAAATTTGATTATGGAGGGCTTGCGCCGGGTCGATGAGCGAGCGCTTTATTTACGACGCTTTCGTTCGATGGATGCCTTGCTTTCCTATACCGGAAAATCACCTGCTAACTTAAGTGATGAAGAAAAGAGGCTGGTGAGTTTTGTTTATTCAGTTTCTGCTACGGTAGCTCAATTGGTGGCACGAAGTGGTTTGTCTGAATTTGATGCGTTACGGATATTGTACCAGCTACTTGAGAAGGGGTTAGTTGAGGTGTCTCAGCCTGAGGCAGTGACGGTTAGTTCCTCCTTTGTGGAGTTGTTTGAAGTTTACAATGGCGTACTTAAATTGCTCCATGATTGTGTTAGTGAAAGCACGCCGAGTTTTTTGCATGATGTGAATCGATTTTTGAGTGAAGTTCCACATCCAATGCTGTATGTCGTTCGCGGGATCTGTCTTGAGAAGGATGGCGTCGTTGATGGGCGAAAAATTATGAAAAATCTCGTTGGACTTGAACCGCTCGAACAAAAAAAGATGATTGTCGAAGCGCTGAGCGAATTGGTTTACATGGAGTGCACCATTGCCCGACGGGCTCTTGGCTCGCAAGGAAGTGCTGAATTGATTCGTCGTGTTCAAGAGATAACGGCTCGAGCGAAACGTTTAGTTGGAGAGGATACTGGAGTATGAAAGAGCGTCTGATATTTGCATTAGATGTTGATAGCTTTGAACAGGCACAGAGTTGGGTGCGTTTGCTTCATGATGAAGTTGGTATGTTTAAGGTTGGTAAACAGTTGTTCACCCGTTGTGGGCCATCTGTTGTGCAGATGATTCGTGATGAGGGTGGTGAAGTATTTTTAGACCTCAAGTATCACGATATCCCCAACACGGTTGCCAAGGCGAGTATTGAAGCCGCACGAATGGGCGTTAAAATGTTTAATGTTCATGCTCTCGGTGGTCGGACGATGATGAAATGCATGGTTGATGAGGTGGTGCACGCTTCTCAGCTAGAAGGTTTTGACCTGCCGATTATGCTCGGTGTAACGATTCTGACCTCTTCAAGCGAATCCGATTTGCACGAAGTTGGTATTCTGAAGCCTGTTGTGGAGATGGTTCCACTGTTGGCAGCTCTTGCGCAAAAATCTGGTTTAAACGGAGTGGTTGCTTCGGCGCAAGAATTGGCTCTGATCCGTGCTGCGTGTGGCAATGACTTTGTCGTGGTAACTCCAGGCGTTCGTCCCGCTACGGCCTCTCAGGATGATCAGCAGCGTGTCATGACGCCTGTTGAAGCAATTCGTGCTGGTTCAAACTATCTTGTGGTTGGTCGGCCAATATCGAAAGCGGCTGACCCTGCTGCCGCTGCGCGTGAGATTGTTGCACAGATGTCTCAAGGAGTAATGTAGTGGCAGATCTATTGTATGGAGTTAATCCAATCATTGAAGCTCTCGAACAGAATGGTCAGCTGAAGGTGTTGTGGATATTACGCGGTGAAACAAAGCCGCGTGTGCAATTGGCTGTTGATCTCGCACTGGATTCAAATGTAACGGTTAAGCGTGTTGAGCGCTTTGAGCTGGATAAGATGGTGGGTAAGGTGAGTCATCAGGGTGTGGTTGCTCAGCGTCTTGCTCCCGAAAGAACAATTTCTTTTGTCGATTTGCTAAATAGTGCAGAGGTTGGTAATCGATTTTTCCTCGTATTGGATGGCGTCACCGATCCACATAATTTTGGTGCGTTGATCCGTTCAGCTGTTGCGGCTGGTTGCCAAGGGATTATTGTCGGTAAGGATCGCTCGTGTCCCCTTACGGCGGTAGTCGAAAAAACTTCTGCGGGTGCCACGGCTCATATCCCTATTTGTCGCGTGACAAACCTATCCAGAGCCGTCGAAGAGTTGAAGTCGGCAGGTGTTTGGGTCTACGGCTTAGCTGGAGAAGAGAGCAGTTGTATCTACGATGTGGACTTGTGCGGTGATGTAGCACTTGTTGCCGGCAGTGAAGGTAAGGGGTTGCGGCCAATTATTCGTAAGAATTGTGATGCCTTATTGTCGATTCCCATGCTTGGTGCGATCGAATCTCTTAACGTTTCAGTGGCAACTGGAATCGCATTGTTTGAGGTTGTTCGTCGCCGTGTTGAAATTAAAAAGTAAAAAAGGGTAAAAGGCTGTTGACAGTCTGCGCTGAATCATTTATAAATCTCCTCGCTTGACGCAATCTTTCATAAGCGCTTCGGTAAATAAAAGCTTGCAATGCCTTGGCTGGCGTTGTATAGATTGCGACTCTGAGCTGGCGTAGCTCAATAGGTAGAGCACCTCACTTGTAATGAGGATGTTGTGGGTTCAATTCCTATCGCCAGCTCCATTAAAAAAAAGAAAAAGGCGCAAGCCTTTCAGAACGTCCCCTGGAGGGGTTCCCGAGTGGCCAAAGGGATCAGACTGTAAATCTGACGTCGTAGACTTCGGAGGTTCGAATCCTCCCCCCTCCACCACAATTTCATATCGGACGAAAACGGTCTGTCTGTTGCAGGAGCTTTTAGCGAATACTGCAAGGGTGGGCCGCTGTAGTCCTTGGTGCAAAATCTGAATTTTGGGCGGGAGTAGCTCAGCTGGCTAGAGCATCAGCCTTCCAAGCTGAGGGTCGCGGGTTCGAATCCCGTTTCCCGCTCCATAAATTCAAATCGGAACGACTGCTGGCCCACATAGCTCAGTAGGTAGAGCACTTCCTTGGTAAGGAAGAGGTCACCGGTTCAAATCCGGTTGTGGGCTCCACGTTCTTTTTTGTTTTATATTCAGATGGGCTGTCTGTTAGAACCTTGTAGGCCGTATGGTTTAGTTATCGTTAAGTTTAAATGATCGAGAGGAAGAAAAGTCATGGCAAAGGAAAAATTTGAAAGAACAAAGCCCCATGTCAACATTGGCACAATTGGCCACGTTGACCATGGTAAGACCACACTGACTGCCGCAATTACAAAAGTAATGGCTGGTCTGGGTCAAGCAGAGATGAAGGCATTTGACCAAATTGACAATGCACCGGAAGAGCGCGAGCGTGGAATTACCATCGCAACAGCTCACGTCGAGTACGAAACTGCTGCTCGTCACTATGCACACGTCGATTGCCC
>MAXR01000115.1 GCA_001751155.1 Desulfuromonadales bacterium C00003068
GACAATTTTAGCGGCAATAAGGGCGATATTTACTGCGTCATGGGTATCCTCAAAGATCGCCACAAATTCATCACCGCCCATTCGAGCCACGGTATCGGCCTTACGCACTTCACTTTGTAACCGTTGCGCCACCATAGTTAAAAGCTCATCACCGACATTGTGGCCGAGGGTATCATTCACCTTTTTAAAGCCATCTAAATCGAGCATCATCACCCCAACAGAGTGTTTTTGACGCTCCGCTTGATGGATCGCATGCTGCAAACGGTCATGAAATAGTGATCGATTGGGCAACTGGGTCAGTTGATCGTAGTGCGCCAACTGCACCATCTTCTGCTCGCTCTCTTTGCGGCCAGTTATGTCAGTTGCAATGCCCACGTAATGGGTTACCTGTTGGTCATCATTGTACACCGCACTGATTGAGAGCCACTGCGGATATATGCCGCCATCTTTACGGCGATTCCAAATCTCGCCTTGCCAACTACCCTCTGTTTCTAACTGATGCCACAGTTGACGGTAAAACTCATCATCATGGCGATCCGATTTTTGCATCGAACAATTTGCCCCAAGACACTCACTCTGGCTATAACCATTCATGGTACAAAAGGTTTCGTTGCAATCAATAATATTGGCTTCGGGGTCAGTGATGACCAGTGCTTCGTGACTATTTTCGAAGAATTTAGAGGTGATCCGTAACGATTCCTCAACCTGTAATCTCTCGCTGATCTCATTTTGGAGTTCACTATTAATCTGGGCGAGATCGGCAGTTCGGGCGTCAACTTTCTCCTCTAACGAGTTGGCGAGTTGGCGCAGCTCCTCACGTGAATCAAATAAACTGGCAAGCATCATTTTCATCGATAACGCCAAGCGCCCCACCTCATCGTGACTATGGACGGGGATATCAACATCGTGTTCACCGTTGGCAATTTGGTCAGCGACCTGAGTTAGCCTTTTGATCGGTCGCGTTAACACGCGCGCTAAAAACGCAGTCACCACACTTAAGCACAGAGCAAATACAATCAATAATCCCATAAGTTTTTGCCGAAACTGATTCGACTCCTGCTGCATCAAATCATACGACGCAATGGCACTCAGGACAATAAATCGGTTTTTATGCAGGGGATCAAAGAAAAACTTACGCACCGCAATTCCACCTCTATTTTCCATTAAATCAAAAGCGGTGTCTTGCACCGCATCTGAACTGAGGAGAAAATCCTTTAACGGGTAACTATCTTGAATTCGATGTTGTAAATTAAATTCAAAGGCAAAGGGTAATTCAGCATTCGGGTGAGCAAGATAATCACCATGTTTATTGGCCATGAAATAGGTGATTGCATTGTCTTGATTAATAAAGCTACGACTGACCTCTTCAAAGTCCACATTGACGACAATGATACCGAGTCTACTGCTTGAACTTGCATCAACAGGAGTTCCGATACGCAACATAGGTTGAATAGGTAAGGTAATTTCCCCCTGTTCACGATTTAAGCTAATCGGCGACAAATAAACTTCACCTTGGTTCAATTCAACAATCTGTTTAAAATATTCTCGATGGCCCTTGTGCTGTAATTGATCACCGCTTATTTCAATAATGGAACCAGATAACCTATCAACACGAACGTACTCATGCCCCATGTCATCATTTGAAATCATACGTATACTCTGATATGCACTTCGCTGCTGAAGCACCGTTTGAAACAAGTTCGCTAAGCGCTCACGCCTAATCGCCTCTGTCGCATTTTCTTGCTCATCGTCACCATCACCTGTCACAGCCCGAACAATTTCACGCACTTCTGCTGAGTGACTCAAAAAAAGAACATCTTCACGAAATGTTTGAAAGGCGGACTCTAGGCGCACATTTTCGCGCTGTAAATCGTCATTGAGGCGTGACAAAGCTTGGCGGTGCAATAGCGCATCCCCATCACGATAAAAGATAAATCCTGCCGCAAGGATCCCCGCACTAGCAATCAAAAAAGAGGTTAAAGCAATTTTAAAGGGTAACGAAATATTCTTTTTCAACACAGCTTGATCCTTTATCGAAAACAACTTACTCTCACGGAGCGCAGAAACAATGAATCTTTTATTACTACTAAAAAAACCGTACTAAATCAAACTTTACCTAATAAAACAGATCTCACCCTCTTGATTATCCATACTAATCGTGACACGAATCATGTTTAGAGTGAGTCAAGAGACGCCACCTATCCTTATTTAGTCTCATCAACCAAAGGTAGTTAAATCAAATGCGCCAATTATTCCAAAAAACAGGACGACATTTTTATGCCATCCTCTTTGGTGAAGATGCTCTCGAACGCGCCTGTCGTGAGATCTCCGATTCTGACTGCCACGAACAACGCTACAATCGTGGTCTGAATATTGCCAATGGTGCGGCAACAAAGCTTGCTGAGCAGATCGCAGGACCAAACTTGGTTCTTATCTGGCTGTTGCAAGTACTGGGAAGCCCGGTTTGGATGCTCGGCTGCTTGGTTCCTATCAAGCAGACTTTCTCACTACTGCCACAGATGGTCGCTGCCGGCCAAATTCGCCGCTTAGCCATACGTAAATGGGTGTGGGTATTTGCAGCGCTTATTCAAACAATTTGCTTGCTCTTCATTGCTTTCATGTCAACCACACCATCACCGCTAATCGCTGGGTTGACGATATTAATCCTTTTTTCAGTATTCAGCATGGCCAGCGGCACCGCTTCAGTTGCCTTTCAGGATGTTATTGGTAAAACAGTAACGAAGGGCCACCGGGGCAAATTACTCGCCACCCGATCATTGATCGGCGGCGTTCTTACCCTCGCCGTTGGCGCACTATTGACGCAATTAAGGGATAGCCAAGATCCATTATGGACCATCCAAATCCTATTGCTGTGCGCCGCTGCCCTGTGGGCCATTGGTGGACTGTTTTTTGCAGGAATTCGTGAAGATGCTGGTGCAACCAGTGGTGCCAGAAACCCCATCAACGAACTGAAACACGGGCTAATATTTTTTCGCCAGCACCTTGGTTTTCGCCACTTCATCACTGTACGCGCCCTGTTGCTAAGCGTTGAACTGGCAACCCCTTTTTATTTTATTCATGCGCGCTCCATTGGCTCAATCGATGGTTCTGATATCGGACTTCTGGTTGCAGCAATTGGATTGTCGCAACTACTTAGTAGCCCGTTTTGGGGCCGCATGGCAGATGAGACCAGCCGTAAGGTGATGCAATACAGTGCCCTCATCGCCGCAGTTGCGGCGCTGCTTGCTCTGAGTTTAATGTTAGTGCCGAGTGTTGATATTCAGAAATGGTTATATGTTGGGGTGTTTATCTTAATTGGTTTGGCAGAATCTGGAATTCGGCTCGGCAGAAAAACCTATCTTGTTGATGCAGTACCCAGTGAGGAGCGAGCAACATTTGCTGCCCTAAGCAACTGCATGATTGGTGCGCTGGCCTTGACCATGAGCGTACTCGGTCTGGTGGCTCAATTTTATGGTATCTCGCTTTTAATTGCTCTACTCGGTGGCCTGGCACTGATTGCCACCATCGCTTGCCAACGACTGCCTGAAGCCGACCACATGCTAAGTCAGGTTATTTCGCAGTAGGTCCATGTTAAGTCCGGCAGCCCGCTAAAGCACTATCTAAGGTGGCATGCTGAAAGCGATAGCCCGACTCGATGAGTTTTATGGGTACGATTCGNNNGCCATCTCGCCAAGGACAATTTTAGCGACAAAAGCCGGCAGAGGTAGGAATGTCGGTCGATGCAAGCATCGGCCGAGTGTTTTGGTAAACTGACGATTGGTAACAGGTTGGGGGGAACACAGATTAATCGGCCCCGACAGGTTCTCATCTGCCATAATATGCGCGACAGCATGCACCACATCCGTCAGAGCGATCCAACTCATATATTGTTCACCGTTACCGAATACGCAGCCTAGACCCATCTTAAACGGCACCAGCATTTGTGCTAACGCACCACCGTGGGCACCAAGAACCATCCCTAAACGGATATTCACCACCCGCACACCCGCATCAACAACGGGGGCAAGGGCTGCTTCCCACTGTTGGCACACCTGCGCCAGAAAACCTGTACCCTGCTCACTTGCTTCATTGAGCTGTTCGGCGCCGCGATCACCATAAATGCCCACTGCTGAACTACAGACAACCAGCTTGGGCCGATTCTGTGCTTGGGAAAAGTACTCGGCAATACATCGTGTCCCTTGAACACGGCTAGATAAAATTTGTGCCTTTTTCTTTTTCGTCCACCGCCCCTTGGCAATATTCTCACCCGCCAGATGAATCACCACATCGAAATGCTGACCACCAAGGTCGATCAATCCTTGCTCTGGTTGCCAATACGGCGGCGTTGTCGAGCCACGCCGTAAAGCCGCCACACAGTGGCCTTGCTGAGTAAAATAGGCGATTAATGCCTGCCCGATAAATCCTGAGCCACCCGTAACTAAGATCTTCATCATCACCTCAGCGTCATTATTTGTTCATCAACAAGTCTAGCAGATCCTTTACAGTTGGATAGTGCGGCACTGTTCGCGATCCATTGGCGCAACGGTGCGAATAGACTCCTGCCCCTTTTCGATCACTAACACCTCAACCAGCGCCTCTTTCGCGCCCTTACCATAGGAGGCGACAATGCCGGCCGCACGGTCTAAATCATCTTCACTCGGTACACCACTCACCACACCAAGAGGCCCGGAAAAGTTACAACTACGCAGCAAAAATCCAACATCGCCAGCCACGCGCTTCAGCGAATCGTTATTTGATTTATTACGCCCCAAAGTTAACTTTGCCTCCGGTGACAACCGAAAAGGGCGACCATATTTGAGCAACTCAACATCGGTGACATTACACTGGGGTTGATGATCAAAGAGGTCTCTAAGCCGGCCAGAAAACGAACTTTCTGTTAACATACAGCCACCACCTGAGGATGGGTAATCGGTCAAACCGAGATCGTGAGCAAGTTGTTCTTGCGGTTTACGCGAGCGACCTTGAATATCCATCAGTTGTTCGCGGTCGACCAGCCCCTCCTCTTCCATCGCCGTAATAGGAAGCAATTTGGCGCTTAACGGGCGTAAAATTTTCCCTGCCCAGCCTGAGGCTTTATTGACGCACATCAACGCTGTGTGCACTTGACTTTTTGGTCGCTGACCAAGCACTTCACCTGAAAAGAGAAAATCGTAGCCTTGCTCTTCCATCACCTTGCCAGCAAACTCAAACATCTGGGCATGACAGTCAATGCAGGGGTTCATATTACGGCCATAACCATAGCGTGGACTTTTCAACATCTCCAAATGTTCCGCACCGATATCCATCACTTGCAATGGGAAATTATGCAGTTTTGCCGATTCGATGGCTTTTACGGCATCAAAAAACGGAGTAACAAAACAGATACAATGAACCTCAATCCCCTGCTTGCGTAACAACAATGCTGCGAGAATACTATCTAACCCACCTGAAAAAATCCCTAATGCTTTGACCATGAACCGAGTTCCCTTTGACAAAAGAAGCAGGTCACCATGAATGGTGACCTGCTTCAAATTTATTTATGTTATCGATGCAACATCACCAAGTGCGATGTCATTAATTACATGAAATTACCGTTTGTGACAGCGTTTGCAATTCCCTTTAGCGGCAAAAGCACGACCGCCATTATGACAGAAACCGCATTGCTTGCCAGCGTAAATATTCGCCATGGCGATGGCAACGGTTCCTTGCTTCATTTTAGGAAACAAGTCGGGATTATGACACTCACGACAGCCCTTGGTGGCAATCTCATTATGACGCGTACCATCAAACGTGACCGCCCCCATTTTCGACTTATCAAAAGACAATGTATTGCCTTTTGATACCGCCATAACATTCGTTGACGCCAGTACTAACAACACTGCACAACCAAGTAAAATCAAGCGTTTCATCGTCTCATCTCCTTTAAGGGTCTATCCGGGTAAGCAATCTGCTACCAACTGCAAAACATGCGTTACCTGTTGAGGTAATTTGGCATGATTAATTGAATCCTGCAATTGCATCATACAACCAGGACAGGCTGAAGCCACAATCTCAGCATGGCTCGCCTCAATACCATCGGCCTTACGTGAGCCAATCTTGCGGCTGGTATCGTAGTGATAAACGGAGAAAGTGCCACCGAGTCCACAGCAACGATCCGCGCCCTCCATCTCTACAAAGTCAACATTCGGTAACGCTTTGAGGATCG
>MAXR01000116.1 GCA_001751155.1 Desulfuromonadales bacterium C00003068
GCTGCGCTTAGGACAGCACATTGATACGGTCGAGCGTAATCCGGAGGGTGGTTTTACCGTAACGACCAAGAGCGGCAGTTTGAGTTGCCAATCGCTGGTTATTGCTTCGGGGGGATTGTCCATTCCGACAGCAGGAGCATCGCCGTTTGGTTATCAGGTTGCCGAGCAATTTGGTGTGGCGGTGCTGGCGACGCGCCCCGGCTTGGTTCCTCTCACGCTTCAGCCAGCAGATAAAAAAAGATTGTCGCCGTTGTCAGGTATTGCGGTTATGGCTGAAGTCTCCCTCGGTGAGGTGAGCTTTCGAGAAAATCTGTTGTTTACTCACCGAGGTTTGAGCGGTCCGGTCATTTTGCAGATCTCATCGTATTGGCTTCCTGGCCAGCCGATTCAGGTCAATCTGTTGCCAGCTGAGGATGTTATTGCGCTGATAAAACAGCTGGAGCAACAGCAGCCAAAGGTCCATCTGCGTTCGCTGTTGGCAAAGTATTTACCGCGTCGTCTTGTTGACACCCTTGTTCCTGAACGCCTTTGTGCTAAGGCGCTCGGCCAGTTGACGGTCGCTGATATTGCTGAAGTTGAGATTCTCGTGCATCAGTGGCGGGTGATCCCTAATGGCACTGAAGGCTATCGAACTGCTGAGGTGACCCTTGGTGGTGTCGATTGCGGTGCGCTGTCATCAAAAACATTTGCAGCGCGAGAGGTGGAAGGTTTGTATTTTACCGGTGAGGTTCTCGATGTTGCGGGCTGGCTTGGTGGTTATAACTTGCAGTGGGCATGGTCATCGGGGTGGTGTGCGGGGCAGTATGTCTAGGTGATGTAGCTGATGTCAGTGATGTTTATTGCCAACTTTTTTTAGGAAAAGATCGGCCCCTTAGTGCACTGCAGTAAGGGGCCGATGTGAATTATTAGGACTTTAGATAGGCTGTAATGCTCGCAGCAATGGTTTTGAAAATTTGGGTAAATTCCTTTTCATTACGCTCAAGCAGAGTGATACGGAAGCCCTGCTCAGCGGTTGAAAATGAGGTCAAAGGAACGACACAAATTCCTGTCGAAGCGAGAAGGTAGTAAACAAAACGCTTATCGTTCGATGTCCCTGGCTTTTCGACCAACTCCTCAATCATCTCGCGTACTTCTTTGTTGGGGATTGGTAGCGATTGGTTGGGCTTCAGTTGGTTCGCTTCAAAAGCGATACTCATATAGAACGCACCGTTGGTCCGGTTTACCTTAATGCCGGCAACAGCATTTAGTACATCGTAAGCGATATTAGAAAATTTTTCATAGCGACTGGTACGCTCTTTTAAATAAAGAGGATACTCAGGGTGGCTCATGATTGGTGGAATCGCTTTTTGAGGTAGCGTTGTTGAGCACACTTCAACCATCTTTGAATCGATGATGGATTGAATATAGCGGGCAAACATCGGATCTTTATCGCAATTGTAAACTTCGATCCAGCCGCAACGAGAACCTGGCCATGGCAGTTCTTTACTGATCCCCTTCATGGCGATAGCGGGAATATCACCAATAAGATCAGAGATCGGCTTGGTCGACTCACCATTGTAAATAATATTGTGATAAATCTCGTCGCAAATGATGAACAGATCATACTCTTTAGCGATCTTAATCATCTCAACCAGAATTCGTTCAGGATAAACGGCTCCGGTTGGATTATCGGGATTGATGATTAAAATTCCGCAGATCGCTGGATTGTATTTGATCGATAAGCGTAAGTCGTCGAGGTCGGGATACCAATTGTTGTCAGGATCTAGACGGTATGATACTGGTGCTTGGCCGGCGTGAGAGGCCTCACCAGATGAGTGAGTTGAGTAAGTCGGAGAGGGTCCGATAACACGCGCTTCACGTTTGAGGAGGCCATACACTTTTTGGATGGCATCGCCAAGGCCATTGAAGAAGATAATATCTTCAGCGGATATCTGCGCTTTGCCGCGCTTATTGGTCAGCTGCGCCAAAAATTCACGTGTTTCGAGAATTCCCTTTGTTGCGCAGTAGCCGTAGGAGCAGTCGGTCATGGCAAGGTCGGCAACAATTTTTTTCATCCACGCAGGGATTTTTTCCCCTTTTGCGATGGGGTCACCAATATTTTCCATATTGGTTTTGATTCCTAATTTAGCAAGTGTTTCAGCAATCTCGACGATCGCACGAATTTCATAGGTAAGCTCCCCAGCGCCGATATGTACAATGTTGTTTCTCATGATTATATCTTTCTTAGGCTACAGTTTTATTTGCACTGCGATACCAGTATGTAGCTGTGCAGTGCATTAAATATTAGCTTGTGTGGTTAGCATAGCGTCAAATTGTTGTCAACGTATTAAGTTGCATAGCTCCCACGTGAAGAGTGAATAGGGAGATGGGGGTTCGCTTTACAAACTGTATACAGTATCCAGATTAGAAAGATTGTCGTATAGGGTATAGTTAGGGTCAAAATATGTAAAGCAGTTGGTATATTAGTATGTTGAGAGGTTTTGTTGGGGGTGGCGGGGTGTCGCCTGTCGAAACTATTCTAATAAAATCTTGACAATATAGGGGCATTCCGCTAGAAAATACGAGGTTTGTTTACACTGTTTGTATTGTGTGCAAATGCACATTTTTGATAGGAACCTGTGCACAGCCAAAGTTGGCGAGTGTACAATTTGCCCTTCAGGGAGGCATGAAACGGTATGGCCGAACAGTATTTGGTCGATTATATGTATGTGTTGGTGCTTTTGATTGCAGGCATTGCTTGCGGTCTTGGCCCTCTGGTGATCTCCAGAATTTTTGCGCCACGGGAATTGTATCGTAAGACATTGGAACCATATGAGTGTGGTATGGATCCTTACGGTACAGCATGGAATATCCGATTTGATATTTCATATTACCTGTATGCGCTGATTTTTCTGGCGTTCGATGTTGATATTCTGTTCCTGTTTCCTGTCGCTACGGCCTTTGATCAGGTCTCGGCGGTAAGGGGGATATCTGAACTGCTAATTTTTGTAGGTATTTTGTCTCTGGCGATTGTATATGCCTGGGTCAAGGGAGTATTCACGTGGCCGAACAGAAGAAAAGTCTGCTAAACGTCCACTCCTATTCGAAGGAGTGTATAGAGCGCTATGATGGCGGTCTACCGCAGAGAACTAAGACCTCAGACGCAGAGCCATTACTGCAAATGAAGTTGTCCGACACGATCTTGAATCTGTGCCGGGCAAACTCGTTGTGGCCAATGACTTTTGGTTTGGCGTGTTGTGCAATTGAGATGATGTGCTGTGGTATGGCACGTTTCGATATGGCTCGCTATGGTGCTGAGGTGTTCCGTCCTTCACCTCGACAATCAGACTTATTGATTGTTGCAGGGACGGTTAATCGTAAGATGGCTCCAGCAGTGGTAACACTGTATGAGCAAATGCCAGCGCCTCGTTATGTTATCGCGCTGGGTAACTGTGCTATTTCAGGCGGTCCATTTGCTGTTGAGGCAAACTACGATGTTGTTCTCGGTGTTGACCAATTGATTCCTGTCGATATTTACGTTCCCGGTTGTCCTCCACGGCCAGAAGCTCTCATTGAGGGGATTCTGCAGCTGCAAGAGAAGATTACGGGTACGCGCTTCCCATTCCCTCAGAATAAAATGCCGGAGGGTAGATAATGGACGTTAAAAAAGTAATCAAGCAATGGAAGAGTCTGGCAACGGATGTTGAAACTGTCGACTATGCGGTCAGTGGTTACGATTATAGCCTGAGTCTTGAGGGTGTAAAACTGCCTGAATTGGCAAGCTTTATGCTGAAGCAGGGCTTTTATCTTGTTGATCTGATGGCTGTTCATGTGACGCCAGCGATTGAAGTGGTTTATCAGTTTGCTCACTTCGAAATACGGTGTCGTGTGTTGGCCCGTGCTGCTGTAGTGGACAATGAGATTCCAACGATCTCTGATATTTATCAGGGCGCAAATTGGCACGAGCGTGAAACTCGCGATTTTCACGGTGTCGTGTTTACCGACCACCCCAATCTGGAACCGCTGATCTTAGCGGAAGAGGATGTGGATCTGAAGCCGCTACTTAAGGACGAAAAAACACTGAAGGATGTTGGCGCAATACGTCGTCAACCACCCGAGCCTAAAGTAGCAAAACCTGAAGTTGTCAAGAGTCAGGAGCAGAGCTGATTGTCATGAATGTTGAACCATTAGAAGACGACAGACATCATCGCTTCGTACTAAATATGGGACCACAGCATCCTAGTACCCACGGGGTATTACGTGTGTTGTTGGAGCTTGAAGGTGAGTATGCAATGCACCTTCAGCCTGTACTTGGTTACGGCCATAGATGTCACGAGAAAATTGCCGAGCACAAGCCTGCGAAATCATTTATGCCTAATACGGCACGGATGGATTACTTAGGTGCCCTGATTTATAACCACGGCTACGCTCAATTACTTGAAAAAGCAACTGGAGTTGAAGCACCACAACGTGCCGAGTACATTCGCGTTATCACCTCTGAGCTTAACCGTATTCAAAGTCACTTACTTTGGTATGGTGCCTATCTTCTTGACTTGGGTGCATTTACCCCCATCATGTATACCTTTGATGATCGTGAGCACATTCTCGATATTCTTGAAGATATTACTGGCTCACGCTTAACTTATTGCTACTATCGAGTTGGTGGTGTTAGCCGCGATATCGACGATAAGTTTATCACATCAACGCGGGCATTCATTGATCGTTTGCGTGGCCGTTTCCCTATGTACGATGAACTTGTCAATGGCAACATCATCTTACAAAACCGTTTAAAGGACGTTGGAGAGCTAACTCCAAATATCTGTGCTCGTTACGGGATTACTGGTCCAATGTTGCGTGGTACTGGTGTTGGATATGATCTGCGCCGTGCTGAACCTTATTCTGTCTACCCAGAATTTGATTTTGAGATCCCCACCGAGACAAAAGGCGATTGTATGGCCTCTTTTAAGGTGCGCTTCCGAGAGATGGAGCAAAGTCTTCGGATCATTGAACAGGCATTGGATAAGTTGCCTGAAGGCCCCGTTATGGCGGCCAAGGTTCCAAAGAAATTGAAAATTCCTGCTGGTGATTACAACAGTTCCGTTGAGGCACCGCGCGGTGAGCTTTCTTACTATTTGGTCGCTGATGGGTCTGATACCCCATATCGCCTCAAGGTAAGAACACCGTCCTATTCTAACCTAAGCGTTGTCCCTGAGATGTGCCAAGGCATGCTGCTTTCTGACGTGGTATCGGCCATGGGTTCTTTGGACCTGGTTATACCCGAGATTGACAGGTAGAGCATATGGAAACCTTATATAGTATCCTCCCGGACTTGATCCGGATTCTTATTTGTGCAGCATGTGGTGCAGTGATTGTCTTCGGTAACGCGTTAGTGATGGGTTATGCTGAACGTAAATTGGCTGGACACTTCATGTTGCGCCCTGGCCCGATGGAAGTTGGCTTTCACGGAATTATTCAGTTGGTTGTCGATGGCTTGAAGTTAATGGGTAAGCAGCTTGTCGTACCAGCACAAGCAGATAAACCACTGTTTATGCTTGCGCCGTTGATCTCCTTTGCACCTGTTTTTGTGCCATTACTGGTGATCCCATTCAGTGATAAACTTCAAGGCTTTGATCTTGATGTTGGTTTATTATTGATCTTAGCTTTTGCCTCAATCAACGTGTTAGCTGTTCTTATCGGTGGCTGGAGTTCAAACAACAAATATTCATTGTTTGGAGCTTTCCGAGCTGTAGCGCAAAATGTCGCTTATGAAATTCCGATGTTGATCTCGTTGTTGGCGATTATTTTCATGACCAACACCTTCAGCTTGCGTGAAGTTGCTGCGGCACAAAGTCCAGTATGGTTTGTTGTTGTTCAACCTTTGGCTTTTATCATTTATATCGTAGCCATGGTTGCTGAGACAAACCGCGCACCGTTTGACCTTCCTGAAGCAGAGAGTGAACTGACTGCTGGTTTCCATACGGAATACAGTGGTATGAGTTTTAGCCTGTTCGTCTTGGCTGAGTATGCCAATATGTTCATCTGCTGTAGTGTTGCGACGGTCTTTTTCCTTGGTGGTAGTTCTGGAATTCCATTACCTTATTTCGAGTATAGTGGTGCCATTTGGTTCTTGATGAAGGTGTATGCACTGATGTTCTTTTTGGTGTGGATCCGCTGGACCTATCCGCGAACTCGTTTTGACCAGTTGATGAACTTTTGCTGGAAGTATTTGATTCCATTTTCACTGGTTAACCTTCTTATTACTGTCGTGGTGGTGAAACTGATATGAAATCCTATTTCTCAGTATTATTTACGGGAGCATGGAGCCTTATCGCTGGCCTAAAGGTCACTATCAAGGCACTATTCTCACCTATCGTTACTGTTCAGTATCCACGTGAAAAGCTTGTTATCACGCCAAACTATCGTGGTCATATCGACCTGATTAAGTTTGAGGATACGGGCAGCCATAAGTGTATCACTTGCGGAAGTTGTCAGCGTGAGTGTCCTTCTGATTGCATTGTTGTTGAAGGTGAAAAACGTGAAGGTGTTAAGGGAAAGGTGTTGACCGTCTTTACCCTTGATTTCACCAAATGCAGCCTTTGTGGTGCCTGTGTTGAAGTTTGTCCAACGGACGCACTCGATTACTCGAATGAGTATGAGTTGGCTGGCGCAACACGCGAAGAGTTCCATTATGACATCCTAAAGCGACTGGAGGAACGGAAATGATTGTTTTTGAGTACATCGCCGAAGCCCTCTTTTACGCTTTTATGATCTTAACGTTCATGGGTGGATTTATCGCTGTTCGGTCGAAAATGCTGATGCATGCTGTTCTTGGGCTGGCTCTATCGCTCTTCGGTATTGCTGGTTTGTATTTTCACCTTGGTAGCCCTTTTCTTGCCATGATGCAGATACTGATCTATGTCGGAGCTGTTTGTATCATGATCGTGCTAGGGGTGATGCTTGGCAATACCCCCGATCAGCTTGCTCTTAAAAACCTAAAAGGGCGTAATATGTTGCTGGCAATTGTTGCTTGCTCTGCTGTTTTTTTCTCACTGTTTGCGGCAATTTCGCGGACAAAGTTTGCCCCAGCAGCAGAGCAGATTGGTGATATGTCGATTCGCTTTGTCGGTGAGAATTTACTGTTTAAGTATTGCCTCGCCTTCGAATTGATTTCGGTCGTATTACTGACCGCTATTATCGGTGCTATTATTTTGGCACGTGGTGGTCGGGAGGAAAAAGCGTCATGATCAGTGGTAACTTAAATACCTATCTGATTATATCAGCGATTTTGCTGATAATCGGACTCTATGGCATGCTTCAACATCGTTCGTTGATTGGCATGTTGATTTCAAGTGAATTCATCCTCAATGGTGCAGCGCTAAACTTTATGGCGTTTAATCGCTTTGTTGCACCTAACCCCGCTGTTGGACAGATCTACACGCTGTTTATCATGGGAATTGCTGCAGCAGAAGCAGCGATTGTGATTAGTATGATCATCGCGGTGTACCGCAAGTATCGCAGTGAAGATCCTGAGCAGGTTCAGGACTTGAAAATGTGATATCGCTTTTCTGGCGGTTATGAAATCTGTAACGGCAGTCACGCGGCAAGCTAGCGCGACACACCACTTGAGAAAGTACTTGCAATGAACACAATTATCACCAGCAAGATTCTAATAACAATGTTGATTCCGATGATTACGGGTCTGCTTGTTATGTTTTCGGGGAAGAAGCCGAATTTGCGCGACAGCTGGTCGACGCTCGGCGCTATCCTTACTTTTGCCTCGGTATTAAGCTTCTTACCTACCATTCAGGGTGGGCAACAGCTTAGATATACTCTGTTTGAGTTATACCCAGGGGTCTCTATAACCCTTAACCTTGATCCCCTTGGTGTGATCTTCGCTTTGGTTGCTTCGTTCCTATGGATCTTAGCCAGCCTGTACTGTGTTGGTTACATGCGTGGTCTTGATGAGCATGCGCAAACTCGTTTTTATGTTTGCTATGCTGTTTCAGTTGGCGCAGCAATGGGCGCCGCATTTTCCGGTAACCTCTTTACCCTGTATTTCTTTTACGAAGTTGTATCGATCTTCACTTATCCGTTAGTTATGCATCATCAGGATAAAGAGGGATACGAAGGCGCGAAGAAGTACATTGTTTATTTGATGTTCACTTCAAAAGCGTTCTTGCTCCCCGCCATGGTTATTATCTATGTGCTGTGTGGAACTCTTGATTTTAACACCGCAAATATTGCTCAAGGTATCTTCCCCGCTGAGGCTGATCGCTTCATGGTGGGTGTTACCTTCATCCTTTGCCTGTTTGGTTTTGCTAAAGCGGGTATCATGCCGTTCCATAACTGGCTGCCAGATGCGATGGTTGCACCAACACCTGTAAGTGCTCTACTTCATGCGGTTGTTGTTGTTAAGGTTGGTGTCTTTTCAATCTGTCGTGTCATGCTGTCAATCTACGGTACTAATATCCTCGCTGAAACTGGCTTGGGTTTATTTACCGCTTACTTTGTTTCATTTACCATCCTTACTGCATCGGTGATTGCGCTGACTAAGACCAACCTTAAGGCACGTCTCGCCTACTCAACAGTCAGTCAGCTTTCCTATATTATTTTAGGTGTCGCAATGTTGACACCTAATTCAATTACCGGTGGTTTGATCCATATTGCCAACCATGCGTTAGCTAAGATCACCCTATTCTTTGCAGCGGGTTGTATCTTTGTTGCCAGTGGTAAAAAAGATATCTCTGAAATGGGCGGCCTAGGTAAGCGGATGCCATTTACCATGCTTGCTTTTGGTGTGGCTTCGTTGAGTATGATTGGTGCTCCACCCGTTGGTGGCTTTGTTACCAAGTGGTATTTAGCTCTTGGTACCATGGATATTCACAATTACATTCTGCTCAGTGTTCTGTTGATTAGTAGTTTACTCAACGCTGGATACTTTGTCCCTGTCGTCTTACAGGCCTTCTTTGGCAAGCCTTTGCCCGCCGATGAAGGAATTACAACGAGCCTAGAGAAAAAGCCATTGATTCTTTTTATGGTGATCCCTCTGGTCATTACGGGAACACTATCGGTGTTGATTGGTGTTTACCCCGACCTGTTCCTAGACCTCATTAACCTAATGGTGAAGTCATGATTGTAAATTTCCTTACTTACTTGCGTGAGAGACCAAGTTTGCTTAAATGGTTGTTTCTAGCCTATTTAGCCTTTGCTCTCGTCTTTGATTTCTTTGCTGACCGTCACCATGCTCACTTCTGGGGAGACCACATTGTTGGCTTCTGGGCAATGTTTGGCTTAGTGGGTTGTCTGGCAATGATTGTATTCTGTAAAGGGCTGTCACACGTATGGCTGGAGAGGGACACGGATCATTATGACAAGTAGCATTTTTATGCATCCAGCCACGATGTTCATCATCGGCGCGCTGTTATTGCCCTTATTTAAAAAGTTCAACGCTCAAAAAATTTGGTTGGTCGCGGTACCGCTGATTGCTTTTATTCAAATCAAGTATCTTCCTTCCTCGTTTGGTTGCGTTGAGTGGCTCGGTTTTAAATTGCAGTTTGGTCGTGTTGACCAATTGACAATGGTTTTCTTGCACGTCTTTACCTTGATGGCGCTCATCGGTAGTATTTTTGGCCTTCATGTTAAAGAGAGTGGCCAACATGCTGCTGCATGGTTATATGTGGCGGGTTCTTTGGGAACCACTCTTGCTGGCGATTACCTGACCGTGTTTATCTTCTGGGAATTGATGGCTTTTGCTTCAGTCTTCCTTGTTTGGTATCGGAAGCGGAAACGTTCCATCGAAGCAGGTTATCGCTACCTTCTGGTGCATACATTTGGTGGGTTGGTTCTCCTTGCGGGGATCTTCTTACGCTACCAAAATGTTGGTGATCTAAGTTTCGATTTGATCTCAGCGGATCATGCCGTGCTTGCTGATTATCTGATTATGATCGGTTTTATGCTCAATGCAGCGGTACCGCCAATTCATGCGTGGCTACCTGATGCCTATCCCGAAGCAACGGTTACGGGTGCGGTATTTATGTGCGCCTTTACGACTAAGACAGCGGTTTATGTTTTAGCACGTGGTTTTGCTGGGTTCGAAAGTTTGGCTATTATGGGGGCAATTATGACCCTATATGGTGTTGCCTACGCGGTTATCGAAAACGATGCCCGTCGTATTCTGGCCTACCATATTGTTAGTCAGGTCGGTTACATGGTGTGCGCGGTCGGTATCGGTACTGAGCTTGCTATCAATGGTGCTTGTGCTCATGCTTACGCACACATCCTTTACAAGGCTCTGTTGTTCATGGGTGTTGGTAGTGTACTTGAGATGACTGGTCGATCGAAACTGAGCGAGCTTGGCGGTCTCTATAAATACATGCCATTTACCATGATCTTTACTGTTATCGGTGGTATTGCGATCTCTGGTTTCCCACTTACCAGTGGTTTCATCAGTAAGTCAATGATCATTGCTGCTGCGGGCGCTAACCATCAACTCATTATTATGAGCATGTTAACACTGGCCGCTGTAGGTACCTTCCTTTCAGTCGGTATTAAGCTGCCATATTTCATTTGGTTTGGCCCGAACGATTGTGGTCTGAAGCCAAAAGAAGCCTATTGGAATATGCAAGTCGGTATGTTTATGGCTGCCTTCATGTGTATCTTCCTTGGCTTTTACCCAGATTACCTCTACGACATGCTTCCATACGCCGTAGAATACCACCCTTATACAAGCTATCACCTCACTGAGACCTTCCATCTTATCGGTTTCACAGGTTTAGGTTTCTATATGATGGTTAAGTATCTCAAGCCGCACGATGTATCTAACCTTGACCTTTGCTGGTTCTATCGCCGTGGTGCAGGTTGGTTTATGTGGGTTGCTCGTAACCCCATTAGCGCGACAAACGAATGGGTGAGTAACATATATCAAGCCGTTGGTTTACGTTTTACGATGGCACTGGCTCGTGCACTCTCTTGGTTCGATTGGGAGGGCATTGATTGGGCTCTTGATGGTAGTGCACGTGGTGTTGTCAAGGGTGGTGAGCAGGTACGACAGTTCCAAACGGGTAAGTTGCAACATTATATCGGTGCAGCGGTTGCTTTGCTGTTCATCATACTCATTGTTGTGGTTTTGATCTGACACTGCCTGCTTGTTAACGGCAATTACTCATAGACAGTAGGAAGTCATGGAAAAGTATCTAATTCTGAATACATTAAATTTCCCGATCTTATCGATGCTGCTGATCATACCGGTAGTCGGGGCTATTGTTGCCATGTTTTTACGTGGTGATACCTTATTGAAATACTGGGGTTTTGCAGTCACCCTAGTCACTGCAATCATTTCGCTGCCATTATGGACGTGTTTTGATAAGACAACAGCGAAGTACCAATTTGCCGAACTACGGCATTGGTTCCCAGCTTTGAACCTCGACTATGTTGTTGGGGTCGATGGAATCAGCGTGCTGTTGGTTCTACTGACAACATTTGTGATGCCATTGTGTATTCTTTGTTCGTGGACTTACATCAAGACGCGGATGAAAGAGTTCATCATTGTGACATTGCTGATGGAAACTGCCATGCTTGGTGTTTTCATGAGTATGAACACGGTGTTGTTCTACATCTTCTGGGAAGGTATGTTGGTTCCAATGTACCTGATGATTGCAATTTGGGGTGGAGCACGGAAAGATTATGCTTCAATCAAATTCTTCCTCTACACCTTTGCAGGAAGTATCTTTCTGTTGGTTGCGATTGTTGCCATGTACATCAAAACCGGGACATTCTTTATCCCCGAATTGATGGCTCATAGCTATAGCTTCTCATTTCAAATGTGGGTGTTCTTAGCATGTGCGATTGGTTTTGCAATCAAAATGCCGATGTTCCCATTTCACACTTGGTTGCCAGCAGCGCACGTTGAAGCGCCAGTTTCTGGGTCGGTTATCCTTGCCAGCATCTTGTTGAAGATGGGTGGTTACGGTTTCTTACGCTTCTGCTTGCCAATGGCACCTGAAGCAACCCTTTACTGTATGCCTTACCTCATCGTCATGTCGCTTATCAGTATTGTGGTGGGCGGATACCTTGCCTTAGGCCAAACTGACATTAAGAAGTTGATCGCTTATTCTTCTGTTGGCCATATGGGGTTTGTAACCCTCGGTATCTTTTTACTCAATGATGCAGGGATCAAAGGAGCAATGCTCCAGATGCTGAATCATGGTGTAACGACAGGGGCGCTGTTTATCTTAATCGGTATCATTTATGAGCGTACCCATAGTCGTGAGATCTCTGACAACAGTAAGCTCGGTATGTTTATGCCGATCTATGTCACGTTCTTGGGTATCTTCTCGTTATCGTCTTTAGCATTTCCAGGAACCAACAGTTTTGTTGGTGAGTTCCTTGTATTGCTAGGCGCGTTCGAAAAGTATCCATTGGTTGGTGCGGTTTCTATCCTCGGTGCCATACTTGCCGCAGCGTATATGCTTCGTCTGTTGCAAAAAATGGTCTGGGACGATTCCGATGGTCACGGACATCATGATCATGATGATGACCATGGTGATGATCATGCCCTTACCGATTGTAATTTCCGTGAGATCATTCAGTTGGCGTTTTTGACCGTATTTGTTTTTTGGATCGGTTTTCACCCAACACCACTATTGGATATGATGGACACAACTGTCGCCCACCTGATTCACCAAATTGATGCGGGTAGTGCAGTACACGAGGCTGTTCAGCATGGTGAACACCATGCCCTGCTAAATAATGCAGGTGCCTGGGTCAAGAACCTCTTTTAACTAAAGGATCGGATCTATTATGTTAAACACAGTTTTTATGCCTGAAGTGGCACTGATGTTAACGGTCCTGGTCTTGTTCTTCATGACCTTGGGCAAGTTTCGTACAGGTACAATCCAAGCAGTGAGTCTTGTGCTCACTGCAATTACCATTGTTGCAACGTTTGCGAGCATGGGCAATGAATCGAGCATGTTTTTTGGTGCGTACCAGATTGATGGGTTGTCACAACTCTTCAAGATGGTGATTATTGTCGGCCTGTTTCTCATCTTCTACCTTGGTAGTGGATTGACAGGTATTGATGATAAACTACACCCAGAATATAATATGTTTTTGGCGATCAGTGCTTTGGGTCTGATGTTCTTGAGTAGTTCTGTTGAACTATTAACGATTCTGCTTAGTTTAGAGATCTCATCCTATGCGTTGTATGTTGTCATTCCATTTCGTCGTGGTGCTGGCCGTATGCACGTCGAAGCGGGTATTAAATATGTACTCTTTGGTGCTGCTTCAACAGGTTTAACTCTCTACGGTATGAGTTATATCTTTGGTCTCACACATACCACTTACTTAAATGAATTAGCAGAATTGATGCCTTCATTGATTGCTACGCAGCCTCTGGCTGTTATGGCGATGGTGTTGGTTATGACCGCGTTCTTTTATAAGTTGGCTCTGTTCCCAATGCACTTTTGGACTCCTGATGTTTATCAAGGGGCATCCAATGAGACCACAAGCTTCGTTGCTACCTTACCTAAGGTTGGTGCGGTTCTGTTGCTGTTGCGCTTTGTTGCCGTTGCAGGGGTTGATATCTCTCAACTCACTTGGGTTCTCGCTACGATTGCCGTGTTGTCCATGACACTTGGTAACTTAAGTGCCTTGGTGCAAACCGATCTTAAGCGCTTGTTGGCTTACTCAAGTATTGCTCATGCTGGTTACGTGATGCTTGGTATTTTGACCGCTGATGAGATGGGTATGGCTGCTGCAGTCTTCTATGTAATCGGTTATCTTTTGATGAATCTTGGTTGCTTCTTCGTCATCTATAACATTTCACCTGAAGGCGAGAACGTTACCTTTGATGACCTCAAGGGGCTGTCGCGTCGGTCTCCATTGCTTGCTTTAACCTTGCTGGTTTCAGCCTTTGGTATGGCAGGGATTCCACCGACAATTGGTTTTATCGGTAAGTTTATGATCTTTACTGGTGCGATCCATAAGGGCTTCTATGCGCTGGTTATTATTGCGGTAATGAATGCTGCTGTTGCGGCATTTTACTACCTTAAAATGGCACGTGCAGCCTACTGTGGTGCGGATGACGAGCAGGAATTAATTGTTCTACCATTTGGTGCTAAAGTGATGGGAGCTTTCTTCATCCTTTCAATCATTTTGATTGGTTCCTTGCCACAAAGTTTCCTAGCTGCTGCCAAAGCGGCGGTTGTTACTTTGCTCTAGGGTGACAGTAATACGTTAGACTTAAAAGGCCCGCCAATTGGTGGGCCTTTTTTTGTGCAATAAATATGGATAATATTTAGAAGGTAAGTAGATATAAAAGAGTTTATGAAAGTGGGGATGAGGATCGTCTAGCGGTCTGTCGGACTTAACGGGCCGTAGCGAGAAAGAGACTGCTTGAGACCAGATTTTCGAGAATTTGAGAGCGAATAGCTGGCCTATTTGTCGATAATTATCGGGAATATGGGCCAAGTCAGGCTATTTCGCAGTAGGTCCATGTTAAGTCCGGCAGGCTGCTAGGATGAAATGGAGAGGAGAATTACAGCGAAAGATACATTTTAGACCGAATGATTGCTGAATACGGGAGCACAATGTGCTCCCGTATTATTTTATTGAGACAAACTTTAAGGCGTTAGCCCCTTTTTTGTAGTTCATCTAACATTTGCTGATATTTTTCTGGTTCTTGTTCTGGGCAAACCACTTCGACTGCGATATCGTTTGCACATGAGATAGAAGAATCATCATCCCGACCGCAGGAACAATCGATGTCAGCTAGGTTGCCTTCATTGCTGCTACATCCCCCAGAGATCCCCTTGCGACCGAACATAATTCCAATCGATAATCCGGCAAATGCGAGTAAAAATATTACCAAAGTAGGTAGTAGTAATTTCATTCTTAGCCTCGTTACTTCGTTAAATAATGGGTAAAAAGTTCATTGTTACGTTCAGTGAAGACTTCACCCTCTTTGATAATCATGAAAATTGCAATATTATTTTTATTAGCAAAGTCCATTCCCTTAGTGGGGCCAAGAACCATTATGGCTGTTGCATAGGCATCAGCGAGCATACAGGTCGAACTTACAACTGTGACCGATGCCAGTTGATGGTTGATTGGATGGCCCGTTAGGGGATCAATGGTGTGCGAATAGCGAACACCATCCTGTTCAAAGTAATTGCGGTAATCACCTGATGTAGCCATGGCTATATCGGTTAAATAAAGCCGCTTTTGCACGCTCTGCTCAACGGCATCGGGGGTTTGTATACCAATAACCCAAGGATTATTTTCTGATTTAAAACCACGGGTAACAATTTCACCGCCAATTTCTACCATAAAATGTTCAATATTAAGATTGAGAAGTACCTTAGCTATCGCATCGACAGCGTACCCTTTAGCTATGGCTGACAGGTCTAAATAAACCTGTAGACTCGTTTTTAATAGTTGGGGTGGCACAGCACTAAGTTGTAACTTTTGATAACCGATTTGGCCGATTAATGCATCAATCTTATTTTGCTGAGGAATGGAGTCAAGGTTGATAGTCGGACCAAAGCCCCAAAGGTTAACCAAGTTGCCAATGGTCATATCAAAGGCCCCGTCACTGAGTTTGCTGACCTGTTGCCCTGCTTGAATAACATTTAGAGTTTCTTTGCTGACCCGGAACCATTGGTTCTCTTGATGTTGATTGAATAGACTAACTTCAGAATCATTTTTATAGGTCGACATCAAGTGGTCAATATCGTCTAGACGTTCAATAATCTTCCCAGAAACAACCTTAGCATCAATTTGTGTGCCAGGGGTAGGGATCACCTTAATATGGTAACTCGTGCCCATTGTGGTGCCCTCAAGCAGTATTGGCCCAGTTGGTGTTTGGTTGTTTTTGTTTAGATAAACAACCAGGGTGATCATTAACAGTAATGGCAGCGTAATTATTACAATCTTTTTTTTCATTTTAACTCCGCAAAAAGGGCCACATCAAATGACGTGGCCCCATAATCACATATCAATAACGTGAACAATTAACTATACGTCGTTAATCCCAAGAGCTATCCGGGATTTCTGGTGTTTTTCTTGTTCTTCCATCTGCAACAAATTCTCAAAAATTTCACGAACTTCAGGAGTTGAAGCTGTTTCTGCAACACCTTTGTATGATTCGATTAAGCAGTTGTCAATCGTTTGGCCAATCTTTAGAACGTCATCAACAGACATCGTTGGTGAGTATTTAATGGCATCGAGAGGTGCAAAGGTGCGTTGGTCTTGCGCGTATTGATACCACGTGTTTAGTGCTTGAGACGAAACCGATTGTTCGAAGTCTTCTAACGCTTTAGCAAGGTGTTTTTCATGGCGAATTAAATAGTCCAATAGTAATTTTACCCGTGAACTTTGTGTTTTATCCGAGAGTTGCTGGTAAAAATCGCTTACTTGGCAATGGAAATCACGAGCATAGTCTATAATCTCTTTAGCTTGACCATATGGCATAACAATTCCTCCAGAATAAAGAAAGCCCCCTTACATCGACACATTAAGTGTAACACAAGGGGGCTTTCTTGCAACATTACTGCTTAGAGACCGAAGTCATCAAACATGACATTTTCACGTTCAACCCCTTGGTCAAGGAGCATTTGCGTTACTGCATTAGCCATCATTGGAGGACCGCACATGTAGTATTCGCAGTCTTCAGGAGCTTCATGATCCTTGATGTACTCATCAAATAATACTTGATGAATAAACCCAGTATATCCTGTCCAATTATCTTCTGGTACAGGATCGGATAGAGCAATATGCCAACTGAAGTTAGGATATTTCTCTTGAAGCCCGTTAAACTCTTCAACGTAGAACATCTCTTTTAAGCTACGAGCACCATACCAGTAGGTCATTTTACGGGTAGAGTTTAAGCGAAGCAATTGATCCAAGATGTGGGAACGCATTGGTGCCATACCAGCACCACCACCGATGAAGACCATCTCGTTATCTGTATCACGAGCAAAGAACTCACCGTATGGGCCTGAAATGGTAACCTTGTCGCCTGGCTTCAAGTTGAAAATGAAGGAAGACATTTGGCCTGGAGGTGCGTCAGGAGCATTTGGAGGTGGAGGACACACCCGCACGTTAAGCATAATCATCCCTTTTTCAAGAGGGAAACTAGCCATGGAATAGGCACGCATAATTGGTTCTTTAACTACCGATTTATTGTCCCAAATATTAAACGTATCCCAGTCCTCACGATACTCTTCTTCAATGTCAAATTCAGAGTAAGAGATTGTGTGAGCAGGTGCTTCAATTTGAATGTAACCGCCTGCACGGAAATCGCAATCTTCACCTTCAGGAAGGTTAACAATAAGCTCTTTGATAAATGTTGCTTTGCCATCGTTTGATCTAACGGTGCATTCCCATTTTTTGATATCAAAAATTTCAGCTGGGATACCGAGTTTCATGTCTTGCTTAACACCTACTTGGCAGCCAAGACGCAAACCATCGCGTGCCTGACCTTTAGTGATAAAACCTGTTTCAGTTGGTAAAATGTCACCGCCACCTTCGTAAACGTGAACATGACATTGGCCACAAGTACCGCCGCCGCCACATGCTGAAGGGATAAAGATACCCTGTTCAGCTAAAGCACCGAGGAGCTTACCGCCAGGTTTGGTTACAATTGTTTTACTTGGGTCGTCGTTGATGAAAAAACTAATGTCACCGCTAGGCACCAAGCTCTTACGCGCCATCAAAATAATGGCAACCAGAGCTAGGATGACACCGGTAAACATCGTACATCCGGCTATTACAAGTGTGAAATCCATACTATTCATCCAATCTTTAGTATCTGCTTTAAAACTACGAAAATTTCAGCCCGGAAAATGCCATGAACGACATTGCCATTAAGCCAACGATGATGAAGGTGATTCCAACACCGCGTACCCCTTTAGGGACATCGCTATAGGTCAGCTTTTCACGGATACCGGCTAACAGACAGATTGCCAAGGCGAAGCCAAAGCCAACTCCTGCTCCGTAAACTGTACTTTCTGCAAAGTTGAAGTCTTTATTGACCATGAACAATACCGCACCAAGGATGGCGCAGTTGACTGTAATTAATGGCAGGAAAATTCCCAAGGCATTGTAGAGAGCTGGAAAATATTTGTCGAGTGCCATCTCCAGAATCTGTACAATTGCAGCGATAACCCCGATATAACAAATTAAACCGAGAAAGCTCAGATCAAGGTTTGGATACCCTGCCCATGCTAGTGCCCCTTTTTTCAATAAAAATGTGTAGAGGAGATTGTTGACTGGGACTGTAATGACCTCGACAGCAATAACCGCTGCACCCAGCATGATCGCGGTATCCACTTTTTTGGATACAGCGATAAAAGTACACATGCCTAAAAAGAATGTTAAGGCGATGTTGTCGATAAAAACTGATTCGAAAAATATTGTAAAATAATGTGACATAGCGTCTATTCCTATTCTTGGAGTTCAGGCTTCCAGGTCCGCAAACCCCAGATGATAAAGCCAATCAGGAAGAAGGCGCTGGGTGCCAGCAGCATCAAGCCGTTAGTAACATACCAACCGCCATCATTGACAGGGCTGAGAATAGTCAGGCCGAAAAGCTTACCTGAACCGAACAGCTCCCGAACAAATCCGACTGCTAAAAGCACCAGACCGTAGCCCAGCCCGTTGCCGATACCATCAAGGAAACTCATTCCAACTGAGTTTTTCATCGCAAATGCTTCAGCTCGACCCATAACGATACAGTTGGTGATAATCAGACCAACATACACCGATAGAGCTTTACTCATTTCGTAGGCAAAAGCCTTAAGCATCTGGTCGATGATGATAACGAGCGTTGCAATAATGGTCATCTGAACGATGATACGAATGCTGTTAGGAATATGGTTGCGAATGGCACTAATTGACGCATTTGAAAATGCAGTAACTAGCACTACCGCAATCGTCATTGTTAGTGCTGTCGACAATTTGTTTGTAACCGCTAACGCAGAACAGATACCAAGGATCTGGAGTGCGATGGGGTTGTTATTAAATAATGGATCCAGCAGTGCGTCTTTTGCTTTTGCCATGATTAACCTCTCTCTGCATTAAGTTTGGCTATGAATGGGGCGAAACCATGCTCACCAAACCAGTAGCGAACGATGCCATGTACCGATTTGCTGGTGTTCGTTGCGCCAGCAAGACCATCAATGGTATTTATAGCATCTGAAGCACTTGGGTTGAACTTACCGTTTTTAACAACCTTTAGAGCAACAGTTCCTGAGTTCGAATAAATTTGCTTACCAGGCCATTGAGCTTTCCAGCGTGGGTTATCAACTTCAGCACCCAGCCCTGGAGTCTCGCCGTGGCTGTAAAAGGTTAATCCTTTAATTGTCGTGCCATCAGTTGCGACTGAAACATAACCGTACATCATGCCACCGAAACCAATCCCACGGATCGGCAGAACAGCAGTGCCGCTCTTGTCAACGTAAACTACAGCATATTTAGCGCGAATACGGATTCCTGCAACATCAAGATCTGCAGGTATTTCGACCGACAATTCGGGATTATCAACGGCTTCTTTTTGATCGTATGTTGCGGCATCAACAGCTGTAGTGTATTCGCCAGTAGCCAGATCAACGATTTTAAGTTCAAAGTTAGTCGTGAAGAGCTCATCTACATTACCGCCATCCTCAATCTGCTGCTGGTAACCACCTGCGGCAAGGACGGTTTGGCGGAGCTCCAATTGCTGGTTATATGCTTCTTTGTCGATCCGTACGATTGCTGCGAGGCAAACGAGAACCGAGCAGACAACACACAGTAGGAAGGCAACCAAGAATGTTTTAAATATGGAATCATTAGACATGGCGCATCTTCCTTTTCTTGATGTGTGCATTGACGACCAGGCGGTCGATCAATGGTGCAGAAACACTACCGAACAGGAGGATGATGCCAACACTTTCAGGCATCATTGGGTTAAATACCCGAACAGTAACAACGAGAAGACCAATAAGTATGCCATAGATCCACTGGCCTTTTATCGTCATAGCTGTTGCTGAGTGGTCTGTCGCAAGGAATACCATGCCAAAAGCGAGGCCACCAAGAACAAGGTGCCATGCAGGACTCATTGCTTCAGGGTTAAACATGCATAAAGCTGAAGAGAGGCCAATAACACCCAAAAGGATCGAAGCAATGATTCGCCATGAAGCGATTCCGCTAATGATCAAAACAACTGCACCAAACAAGCATGCTAAGGCTGATGTTTCCCCCATGCTGCCTGGGATTGTGCCAAGAAAAGCTGATTGCCAGGTAATTCCTTGAGCCATAATGCTTGGAACGCCGTCACTCAAAGCCATAGCAAGAGGTGTTGCGCCCGTGTAGCCATCAACAGCTGTCCAGACTGCATCGCCTGACATGGAGCCAGGATATGCAAAAGACATAAATACCCATGCAACTAATGCAGGGTTTAGGAAGTTCATGCCAATACCGCCAAAGATCTCGCGGCCAATAACGACACCAAAAGAAGTTGCAATAGCAACTTGCCACAATGGAGCTGTTGGAGGCATGAGAAGAGCGATGAGAACAGCGGTTACTAGAAAACCAGCATCAATGCTTTTCTTACGCATTGAGGCGAAAACTGTCACCCATATCGCTTGAGTGATTAGCGCAATGAGAAGTACAGGTAAAAATGAACCTGCACCCGTAATCAGGTTCGCGAGTAGTGAGGTGCTATCACTGAATCCTGGCAGTTGGCTGATTTGACCAGCCGCTAGCATCTGATTCAATGTCAGGTTCTCTTGGAAGCCACTGTTCCACATGGCCATCATGATGCATGGTAATAATGCCAGCATGATAATGCTCATGACGCGTTTATGGTTGATGCTATCCCGTACTTGCACCGTACCAGTGGTCACGGTTGCAGGGGAAGACAGTGTTGTGTCGATCGCTTCGTGCAGGGCAGCGTACTTTTCCCACTTACCACCCTTATCAAAGTGAGGTTGTAATTCGTCGAGTAATCTCACGGCTCTTATCCCTCTTTCTCGATAGTGGTTAGTGTGTCACGTAGCATAATGCCGTAATCATTTTTACCCGAGCAGACATAGGTACATAGGGCGAGGTCTTCCTCGGCCAACTCCATGCAGCCCAAAAGCTGAGCTTGATCTTCATCGCTTGCAGCAAGGCTACGTAACAAGAAGTTAGGTAGAATGTCGAGAGGCATTACCTTTTCAAATGAACCAATGGCTAAAATATTGCCACTGCGGCCATACTGGCTGGTGTTCATTGAAGCGGATGGGCCACCGGTAAAGGCTGACAGAAAGGCTCGTTTGATTGAAAATTTGTCACCGCCAGCAGTAAGTGATGCGAGGAATTCACGCTCACGCTTCTCAGGTAGAGCAGAAACTTGTTGATGGAAGCGGCCTAGGAATGCCAGCGCTCCTTCAGCAATTGTACCGTCAAGTACAGAACCAGAGACAATGCGTTTCTCGCCGTTAGCTAGTTCACCAGCAGTCAACTCTTGGAGCGATGCGCCGATTCGAGTACGAATTAAGCGAGGCTTGTTGACGCTTGGTCCAGCTAGGGCAATGATTTTTTCTACAGGAAGTTTGCCTGTGGTGAAAAATTTGCCGAAAGCAATAACGTCTTGGTAACCGATAGACCAAACTGTTTTCTTTTCGTTGACTGGGTCAAGAAAATGGATGTGGGTTCCTGCTAAACCAGCAGGATGTGGTCCCTCAAACTCTTCACAGCGTGTTCCTGCAACCTTGGGCAGTACTACATTCGGCTTCTGGCAGATAAAGACATCTCCCTCAGTGAGACGAGTCAATACTTTAAGACCATTTGTGAATGATTGCTCCTCCTCTTTAATGATCAGCTCTGCTTTCGCTGCAAGAGGATTGGTGTCCATCGCTGTAACAAAAATGGAACGAGGGGTGCTGTCGATTGCTGGAGCTTTGCTGTACGGGCGAGTTCTAAATGCTGTCCACAATCCTGAATCAACAAGGTTGGTAACAACGCTCTCACGCGCTAGGCTGTCAAGTTCAGCTTCGCTTGATGATGAAAAAACTTCAGCGTCATCGCCATTGAGCTCGATAACAACCGATTGTAGCGCACGACGGTCACCACGGTTGATCGCAACAACTTTGCCGCAACCAGGAGCCGTGTATTTTACGCCTACAGTTTTTTTGTCTGTAAAGAGTAGTTGGCCCAGTTTAACTTGGTCGCCTACTTTTACACACATACTTGGCTTCATGCCGACATAATCAGGACCAACAACCGCAACGGTTGTTATGGCAGGTCCGTCATAAATTTTTTGTTCAGGGCTACCGGTGATCGGCAAATCCAAGCCCTTGTCAATTTT
>MAXR01000117.1:0-6746 GCA_001751155.1 Desulfuromonadales bacterium C00003068
GGCTGTTAACCGGTAAATCGAATAAATTTTTACTTAAGAAAAGAGCCGCTACGTTTATCACGTAGCGGCTCTTTTTTGGTTCTCAGAATTGAAACTGTACTTTATTTTTGATGATCAGCGCGCATCGCTTTCGCCATGTGCTTAATCTCACCAAGGTCTTGAACCATCATGCTCCAGCCATACCAGTAAGCGTAATCTGGATTGACGTGGAAGAATGCTTGATACGCCCGCATCCGATGCTTGAAGTACATTTGGAACAGGATTTGATCGATCGCTGAATAGCCATCAAAGTTCTCATCCCAGTTCGCGCCATTGGTGTGCATCATAGCGAGAATGAATGGGTAGTTGTAAGGGTAACCTTCAGGCTTAGTAATGATCCCCTCTTTGTACAATGCGGCAACGGTTTCAATCGCTTCAGCCATGAGACGATCAGCCTTTGTCAGGATCGCATCACCCATGTCCAATTGCTCTTTAGCGTACGAAGGAGCGTGACACTGGCTACAGGTTGCGAGCATTTTATCACGCTCTTTTTGCCATGACACTTGATCAAGGCGAACCATATCTACGGATTTAACCGCATCCAGTATTGCCGTCGGCGCGCCAGTCTCTGGGTGGAGAACACCGAGAGCTTTCAGGATGACTACCCGGTCTGCAGCAGCTTGTGGGTCTTCAGGTAATGGAAGACGAACACCGAGGAAGCCCCATGCGGTGTGGTTTTCGTGAGTACCGTCAGGCAGGTGACAGGTTTGGCAGGTAGGAGCAACAGCACCTTCTGGCAAATCGCCTGCTTTTTGAGCAAAGTAGCGTGTGCCGTGCTTAGAGCTAGACCACATCTCCCATTGTGGGTGATCGTAGCCCATGTGGCATTGTTGGCAAGCTTTAGGGTTATTGGCCTCTTTGCGTGAGAAAGAGTGGCGCGTGTGGCACTCATCACACGAGTTTGTTTGGTAATGGTAGCCCTTAGCGAGTTGCTCCGCTTTTTGAGCTTCGGTTTTAATGCCCATGTTGTGGCAACCACCGCAACCACGACCACCCTCGATTAACTCATCGGGAGCATAGTGGGTGCCGGGGATCGCATTGAGGGATGTCCAACCGAAATTGTGCTTACCGTGTGAGAACGAAGTGAATTGCTCTTCGTGACATTCAGCACAAAGGGCTTCGTCAGGTAGTTGAGCGTTTTGTACATCATCAGCAGTTTGATGGCCTTCACCGTGGCAGGTTGAGCAGGTAACATCTTCGCCTGCGTGCTTACTGGATTGCCAATCTTGAACTTGGCCTGGGGATACTTTGGTGTGGCATTCGACACACAGGTCACCCGCTAGGGCACTTCCTGCCATCAGCCAGCACAGTAGAGCGCATGAGAGTGCGCCGTAGATAAAACTCCTCATCTTCCATTCCTCCTTGTGATACTTGGTTATTGGGCTGCTACTTTAATTTGTTACCCTTTATGCAACGAATTAAATCGTCAGCCCACAATAAAAGCACAACTTTAGCAAATAACGATTACTCCATATTTGATCCAGATCAATTCTAGCAATATATATTGAAAATACCAGTAAAACCCTACGGATAGATTGGCGATGTTGGTGGATTACGCTTTACTTTGGAGTTACACTTTGGATTGGTTTGCGCGCAATGCTTGTCGTGCATGGCGGTCAACCAGGGAGAAAATCTGATCGAGGTGTTGTTTGTTTTTGTTAGATTGGTGACCTTGAACTTTAATGAGTGTGAGGCTGAGAGAGTCAAATTGATGTAAAAGTTGTTGATACAGGTCGCCGTTTTTAAGTGGGATATTTTTCTTGGAGCGGTAGTTGTTTTTTTCTAGGCGTTGTCGACGAGCGGGAAGGTTGATGATGGTTTGGCAGTCAGTATAGATGGTGAGATGGTCGTGCTGCGGTTGCAGTTGGCCTGCGTGAATCACCTCAGCAATGGCCCACAGCAGTGTTTGCAGCTCCAGCCGAGTTGAAGAGGTGTGGGTAAATCGTTTACTTACCACCCTCCCCGTGAGTTGTTCAAGGGAAGGGTGGGGCGTTGTCGTGATGAGGTAGGCACCATAGCCGCTTTTGCTGAGCGGATCGACACTGCCATCGCTAAATAAACTCTGTTCGGCCACGCGAAAATTATCTGCCGCGACGGGTGGGAGGTTGTGAAATCCCACGATTCGATGTTTGCTTGCCGCGCCGTGGCTTGGAAGGCTTTTGCTTCCCTTTGGCCGCTTTGGGCTTTTTAGTTGGTTTTGGCTGTGCTTTGGTAGTTTTTCCGCTAGTTTTCCTCGGTTTGTGGCCACTCTTCTTCTTTTTAGGCTTGAGTCGTCCACCACGATTAACCGGTAAGGCAGGGAAGTCGGCAACCGTTTCAACTTCGATGGCATATTCAAGCAGTGCTTCAATGGCCTTTAAGCGAGGCAGCTCGGCAGGGCAAACCAGCGATAAGGCAACGCCGTCTTCACCAGCACGACCGGTACGGCCAATGCGGTGAACATAGTCTTCGGCAACCTGAGGTAGCTCAAAGTTGACCACATGGGGAAGGTGTTGAATGTCGAGACCGCGTGCGGCAACATCGGTGGCGACCAGAATTCGTATTTCCCCTTTTTTGAACTCAGCAAGGGTACGGGTACGAACCGATTGACTTTTATTGCTGTGGATAGCTGCGGCATTAATACTATCGTACATCAACTCTTCGGTTAGTTTATCGGCACCGTAACGGGTACGGGTAAATACCAGAACTTGACTCCACTCCCCCTTACGAATCAGGTGCGACAACATCTCGCGCTTACGGCTGCGTTCAACGTGGTAAACGGCTTGAGTTACGGCATCGGCAGCAATGTTGGTTCGTGCCACCTCAATGCGACGCGGTTGATTGAGTAGTTCATCGGCCAACTTTTTAATGTGGTGCGAATAGGTGGCTGAAAACAGCAGCGTCTGCCGTTTCACGGGCAGGTACTCGCTGATCTTTTTAATCTCATCAATAAAACCGAGATCCAGCATCCGGTCTGCTTCATCGAGGACTAAAAATTCGATGCGTGACAGATCAATGGTTTCCCGTTCTGCATGATCAAGAAGTCGTCCTGGTGTGGCAACGACAATATCGACACCGCGATCTAATCGTTCAATTTGTGCTTGTATATTGACGCCGCCATAGATCATGGTGGCGCGTAGTGACAAACGGCGGCCATAGTTTTTCATTTGGTCACTCACCTGAGCTGCGAGTTCGCGAGTCGGTACCAGTACTAATACACGCGGTGAGCGGCGTTTGTTTTTGAGCGTTCGTTGGCTCAGCATCTGCACAATCGGCAGCGCAAATGCCGCTGTTTTTCCCGTACCGGTTTGTGCACCCGCCAACAGGTCGCAACCCTCGAAAATGACAGGAATCGCTTCTGTTTGGATCGGTGTTGGAGTGGTGTATCCTTGAGTGGTGATGGCACTCATCAGTTCGGGGCACAGGCCAAGAGAGTCAAAAGACATAGTGTGTTTCCTTAAAAAAAGTGATCCGCTGTCAATAGCGGGAGAGCGGTCTCATCGAGGCGCTGCTGTAGGTCGTTTTGCTCTTGGGTTGACATCGCCGACATTGGGATAAAAAAGAACGCATGGCGGTCATGATACAGAGCAAAACCGAGATCATAATGACGATAACCGTTGAAATTGTGCCACGACTGGCTGTACCCTTTTTGACCACAGCGAACGGCAATTTCTTGTTCAGAGATGGTCACCGTTAACTGCTGATTAAAAAAGGGGTGGCAACTCGCTTTATGTACGGCAATAAAAATAAGTAGTTGTTTGGTCGTGAAGCCAAATAAACCCGTCGCCAACAATAATCTGGCAACATGTTGTGACGGATAGAATCCTGCAAATCCTAATAGGCTTATTGTAACACACAACGCCCCAAGCCTTGCGCACCATTTGAGGCCGCTATCATCATGATAATGAGCGTTGAAAAATTGTCGCCACAGGGTTTGGCTTAGTGGATAGGTGAGTTGGATCGATTCAGGCATTGCGCGAATTCCGAAAAATAGTAAAAGTAAAAAAAGAACGTGTTTCTTTTACCGTATGAACAACAATTTGTCTCGGAATTAATCCTTCATAGCGAAGGTAATATTCGTTTTTTCACTGATGGACATGTTGTGGTTGTCATTTTATGAAAAATGAAGGGAAGATTATATGTATAACGAACCTGAAACCGATGAATCACTGCAAGGGATCGATATCCCGTATGAGCAACTGAAAGGTGAAACGCTCCAGCGAATGATTGAAGAATTTGTTACTCGCGATGGTTCCAATTGGGAGGGAAGTAGCGCTGATTTAGCTGCAAAAGTCGCCCAGGTGATGGTTCAATTGAAGCACAAGAAAATTAAGGTAGTTTTCGACCTGCGATCGCAAAGTGCAAATCTTGTTGTGTGCTGAATTATTTCTCTTTTCTCTCTTGTGAGTGGGGTGTTCATTTCAGACCTTATGCTATAATCCGAACAAAATCCTCTGGCGTGGCGGAAACGAAGGCCATCCTTTTTTTGCTAAAGGGGTGAGTGAAGGTTAATGCTTTTGAATGCAGCATCAACCTTTTTGAACTACGTAATTCATCACCATATTTTTGGTCGCCAACGACAGGGTGACCGCTCTCGGCAAAATGAACTCTTATTTGGTGCTTGCGACCCGTTAGCAGATGGATGTCGACTAAGCTAAACCCTTTTTTCTCTTTGATGACAGTATAAGCTGTCTTAGCCAGTTTGCCGGTGTTTGCATCCGCTGTCGAATAAACGTTGTTGGCTTTGTTCTCGGTGAGATAGGTGGTGATCATCCCTTGTGATTTAGTCATCTGACCGTGAACGATGGCGAGATAGTGTTTTTCTGTTTGTTCCCAATTGTCTTGTAGAAAGGTTTTGGCTGCCTCACTTTTGGCAAAAAGGAGTAGACCTGAGGTTGCTTGGTCGAGGCGGTGAACGACATATACCCGATGGCGCGATTTTGGGTTGCCCTTACGCACGTAATCGTTGAGCAGGTAGTGCGCTGTGCGTGATTTATTACGATCACTGCCAACGGTGAGCAACCCTGATGGTTTGTCGATGACGAGAATATCTTTATCTTCGTGAAGGATCGTAAGCCCTTTTGGTTGATACTTTTTAGGGGGCGGTGTGCAGGGTGTCAATTGATTCAATAGGGGCGATCCGATGCAAGTAAAGAGTCATGGAGTGAGTGCTGAGTTGGGGGGTAATGATTCTACTTTGAAAGTAACGGCTCAATAAATGTTTCAAAGGTTACCTGTTGCTTGGCTGTGAGCAGGTCGAGATTACCATCATGGTCGAGCAGAAATGTGGCAACGCCAATAACTGTTCTCGGTAGATAGCCTGTTCCATCGACAATGGCTTCAATATCTTTGGTACGGTTGGTAATTAAGTTAAGTAGTGCATCTAAATCGAGTTCCATCGACTATTCTCCATTAAAAAATTGGTTATACTTGTCATAAGGGTTAAATGGTGTGGGCCATCATCGGGATGTTGGCGCGTAATGTCAAGGTTCTGGACGGTGTTGCTGTGATTGTCGTGACGTTTTATCCATAATTCGACAGTTTGTTAGCGCGCATGGTAGGTATTGACGATGAGTCGTGCAATATAGTGCAACGTTTATAGGGGTGAATGGCGATGCGAGTATCGGTGTTGTTAACTCTTTCGAAAATTGTTTTTATGTTGGCGATCTCTGCTTTCATGGGATGTTCGTCGCCTCATCAGGCTGAAGTTGAGATTGCTGCCGATGTGACGATTGATGCTGAACTTTCGCCACAAGCGGATGCAGAAGCAACGGTTGAGGCAGCCTCTCAGCGTGACTTGGGCCGCCAGTATGCCAAGGGTGAAGGCGTTGAACAAGATTATGATCAAGCGTTTTCGTTGATCGAACAAGCCGCGGAAAAAGGGTTGGTTGAGGCACAGGTTGCCTTAGGTCGTCTTTATAGTCGTCGAAAAAAAGAGGCTCAGGATTATGCGGCGGCGCGATTATGGTTTCAACGGGCAGCCCGCCAAGGAAGCACACAGGCGATGGAAGCGATTGCGCTGATGTGCGTTCGTGGTCAAGGTGGCGTCGAGAGCTACGAGCAGGCGGCAGAGTGGCTTCGCCTTGCCGTGGGTGCTGGCTCTCTCGGGGCAACGTATAGCTTGGCGAATTATTATATGGAAGGGCTTGGTGTTGAGCAGGATACTGAAATGGGGATGGACCTGCTTAAGCAAAGCGCCTCTTTGGGCTATGGCTATTCCATCGATTATCTGGTGCGCGAAGCGCAACGCAACAATGTTGATGCGCAAGATTTTTTATGTAACTTGGTGGTTGGCCCAGAGTTTGACACGGAACTGTGGCAATCCTACCGTTCTACACTCGATGAATGATTGTACTCCTTCGTTTGATCAATTGTTAGCAGCTGTCAGCCTGCTAAGACCGGAGAGGGTTTAAAATGAGGCGATTGATTTTAAATATTCTGTTGATTTTAGCTGTGTTTCCGGCTGTGGCTTTAAGTCATACGGCAACGGACATTGTTCGTGCTTCCGATGAAAAAATGCGCGGTCAATCAAGCTTTACCGAGATCACCATGCAGATTATCCGCCCCGATTGGCTGCGAACCATGAAGATGAGAGGCTGGACCAAAGGGGAGGATTATTCTCTTATTTTGGTGCTCGATCCCGCCCGTGATAAAGGCTCTAGCTCGCTTAAGCGCGGTAAGGAGATGTGGAACTGGGTACCACGTATTGAACGGGTGATTAAAATTGC
>MAXR01000117.1:6785-7940 GCA_001751155.1 Desulfuromonadales bacterium C00003068
CCCATACTATTATACGTGAAGAGGTATTTGATGGCACAACGTGCTGGGTGATCGAGGCCACGCCTCTCCTTGATGCCCCCGTTGTTTGGGGCAAGTTGGTGGTGTGGGTAAGCCAGTGTGAACTCAATCAGCGTAAGGTTGAGTTTTATGATGAATTTGGCGACTTGATCAACACCATGTCGAGTTATGAGCTTAAAATGTTGGGTGGCCGGTTAATCCCAACGCGAATGGAGATGCAACCTGCCGATAAACAGGGCCAGAAAACTGTACTAAGCTATTCGGCCGCTGAATTCGATTTTGACATTGACGATGATTTTTTCTCTTTGAATCAGATGAGAGAGCTGCGCTAATGGGCTGGCTGTTTCTGCTTAAGTTGGCGTGGCGCAACATTTGGCGGCAAAAGCGGCGTACCCTCATTACCGCCAGTACCATTGCCATGACGCTGATGTTGTCGCTGTTTATGCGTTCGATGCAAGAAGGTTCCTATTCACACAACCTCAATAATGTCACCCGATTCTATTCGGGTTATCTGCAACTGCAACATCCTCAATTTTCTGATAACCAATCCATTGATAAACTGCTTCCAGCCGATTCAACATTTAGCCAAAAAGTTCATTCAATCACTGGGCTGAGCCATGTGGTTCCCCGCTTAGAGTCCTTCGCGTTAGGGGCTTCAGAAACCCGATCAAAAGGGGTGGTGGTGATGGGAGTGAGTCCACAACTTGAGGACGGCTATTCGGGCTTGGCAGCAAAAATCACCCAAGGTCGCTATTTTGTTGGGGATGACGAAAATGGTTGTGTCATTGGCAGTGGTCTTGCTGAATACTTAGGTTTAGGGCTTGGCGATTCGTTGGTGCTGTATGGTCAGGGGTATCATGGGGTCACTGCGGCGGGGCTGTATCCAGTGGTCGGCATTGTTCACTTTCCTGTTGGCCAATTGGATCGAAGGATGGTCTATCTCCCGCTGGAAGTCGCGCAACAGCTGTTTGATACCAACGAGCTGGTGTCATCGTGGGTACTCCATTTCGATCACATCAAGCAGCTTGAATCGATCCGTTCGCAAGCGCAAGCGGTGATGGGGCCACAGGTTCGAGTGCGTGATTGGGCCGATCTGTCGCCCGAGTTAGAGCAGCAGGTGGCTTTGGATCGGGTGAG
>MAXR01000118.1:0-176 GCA_001751155.1 Desulfuromonadales bacterium C00003068
CCACAAGACTGGAGTGCCGAAGAGAAGCTGGCTGCCGTTCTGGAAGCGGCATCGTTGTCTTAAGAGGAGCTAGGAGCTTTCTTGCGCAGTCGGGGATTACATGAAGCGCAACTTCAGCAGTGGCGTGATCAGATGCTCATTGGCCTCGAGCCAAAGCCAGCAAAGCGCGTCGAGAC
>MAXR01000118.1:207-4726 GCA_001751155.1 Desulfuromonadales bacterium C00003068
CAGGCGTAAAGATAAAGCTTTAGCAGAAACCGCTGCCTTGCTGGTTCTCAAAAAAAAAGCCCAGGAGATTTGGGGGGACGAGGACGACGACACGGACCTCTAGAGCGGCAGCAAGCTCTCGTTCTTATGGATGAAGCCACCACTTCAGGAGCTAGACTGAGACCGGCCGCTGAAATCTTGGGACTCGCTGCTCGCACTATTCAGCGATGGCGTTGTCAGGATGGTGGAGACGATGGGCGCAATGGTCCATTGACCGCACCTGCAAACAAGCTGACAAGTGCTGAGCGGCAGGAAGTCCTGTCCGTTGCCAATTCGCCTCAATATCGAGAGTTATCACCCAAGCAGATCGTGCCCCGCTTGGCCGATGACGGCAGATACGTTGCGTCCGAATCAACCTTCTACCGCATTCTGCGCGAAGAGAATCAACTCGCCCATCGAGAACGCTGCCGTCCAGCAACGCATCGACGGCCCCGAGAAAAAGTGGCCACCGGCCCATGTCAGGTGTGGTCTTGGGATATTACTTACCTGAGGAGTACCATTACTGGCCGGTTCTTTTATCTGTACATGATTCTGGATGTCTGGAGCCGTAAGATCATCGCAGCAACAGTCTTCTCCAAAGAGTGTGGTCAAAACAGTGCGCTGCTGTTCGTCGAAGCCTTCCACCGACACGGTGTCGATCCAAAGGGATTGGTGCTGCACTCTGATAACGGCGGACCGATGAAAGGTTCCACCATGCTTGCTACACTGCAACGTTTGGGTGTGGTGCCCTCATTCAGTCGCCCTGGCGTTAGCAATGACAACCCGTTTTCGGAGTCTTTGTTCCGCACCTTGAAGTACCGGCCGGAATATCCTGCCCGCCCATTTGCCTCTGAGTACGAAGCCCAACGGTGGGTCGATGCGTTCGTCCATTGGTACAACACTGAGCATCAGCATAGCGAGATCCGCTTCGTGATACGGGATTATGGGCAAGAGGCCGCTAAACTGAGCAAGCGAAGAGATGTTTACGAGCAGGCCCGGAAGAAGACTCCTAGTCGCTGGACCCGGCAAACACGAAACTGGAATCCAGTTGCAATCGTTCGACTGAACCCCGAACGAAAAAGGCCCTCCGAAGAGGACCTCTGTTCTGAAGCGGCGTGATGAGACTGAGGTGACAACTATCTTGACACCTGCCGCTCCTTTGATCGGCCGGTCTAGGAGGCACAGATGCTACCGCAGCTTGCTCACTTAAACTACTCGTGCAAAGTCGCACTTGCGAATTGAATCCAAGTTAATTTGTTATGGACGTGCATTGCATTTATGCGGTGCTAAGCTTTTCCCCTCTTTGTGTGTAGTTCGGCACTTAACTGCATCGGCTTTCCTCGTCATATTCTGGCTCTGTCTTTCTAAAACACCACACCGAATTACCCAAAAATTAAGTCAAAAGTTTTTGGTTCTTAAGAGGACGTCTATCTAAAAATATATAACAAGTGAAATGCCTTGAATTTGTTGAAAAAATACCTATGCTAAATAATAGCGGCTTGAACAGCATGGCCAAACTCCTACCATATCAAGGAGCTTTTATGTTTGAATCAGCTGAGCTTGGCCATCGGATTGATAAGGAGGAGTACAAACAACAGGTACCTGAACTGCGGGAAAATCTTCTCGATGCCCAACTTGATTTATTGCAGAGTAAAAAGTTTTCTGTGTTGATTCTGATCGCCGGCGTCGATTGTGCTGGCAAAGGTGAGACGGTTAACTTGTTAAATGAATGGCTTGATCCCCGCCATGTTGAAACCCATGCTCTGCGGGATCTTACGGACGAAGAGCTAGAGCGACCGCCGATGTTTCGATTCTGGCGGGCATTGCCCGGTAGGGGGAAAATCGGAATCTTTATAGGCAGCTGGTATTCTAAACCATTGGTTCTGAATGTTTACGGTGAAATTAAAAATGCAGAACTCGATCAGCGATTAGATAGGACCATCCGTTTTGAAAATATGTTGAGTCGAGATGGTTGCCTGATTTTAAAGTTTTGGCTGCACCTACCCAAAAAAGCACAGAAAAAACGCCTAAAAGAGCTGGAATCCGACCCCAAAACTAGCTGGCGAGTGAATGCTACCGATTGGCGGCATTACAAACTCTATGATCGTTTCAGGCAGGTGTCCGAGAGAATGCTGCGGGCCACCAGTACAGCAGAGGCTCCATGGATCATCGTTGAAGGGTCCGACCCCCGTTATCGTTATCTCACCATTGGGAAACTGATCCACGAGTCTCTAGTAAGGCGCCTTGCTGCCAGTGAAAAGCAAATAGAACCAGGAATCTACCCACCGTTAACAACGGCCATCGATGGTGTTCGTATTCTACAAACCCTAGATTTGAATCGATCACTGAATAAAAATGATTACCGCAATCAGTTGGCTAGGTTGCAAGGTCGGTTGAATGTTCTTTCTCGCCACGCTGACTTTAAAAAAGTCTCAGTGGTGTTGGTTTTTGAAGGAAATGATGCGGCAGGGAAGGGCGGCAGTGTCCGCCGGATAATTCAAGCACTGGATGCACGTTCCTACAGAGTTATTCCTGTAGCGGCCCCCACCGAAGAGGAACGCGATCAACCGTATCTCTGGAGGTTTTGGAGAAACCTGCCAAGAAAAGGGCGTTTTGCTATCTTTGATCGTTCTTGGTATGGTCGAGTCTTGGTCGAGCGTGTCGAAGGGTTTTGCTCACAGGCTGATTGGATGAGAGCTTATGGAGAGATCAACGATTTTGAAGAACAGATGGTTCGTCATCGGACTGTTGTGGTTAAGCTCTGGCTTTCAATTAGCAAGGATGAACAGTTAAAGCGATTTGAAGAGCGGGAAAAAATTGGCTTCAAAAGATTCAAGATTACCGATGAAGATTGGCGTAATCGAGAGAAATGGGATGAATACGAAATGGCAGTCTGTGACATGATCGACCGTACTAGCTCAGAGATTGCTCCGTGGACATTGGTTGAGGCTAACGATAAATATTTTGCCAGAGTTAAGGTTCTTGAAACCCTCTGTGAGCGTATTGAAGTAGCTCTGGGGGAAAAAGGTAAATAATAAAAATTTTAAATCAGATTATTTGTTCTCAAAGGAGGAAGGTATGACAGACCCTGGATTGGCAGTCGATAGTGCAGCAGGTGCTTTGCTTTCAAAGGAGCAAGTGCGTACCTGTCAGGATCTTTCTTCCCAGGAAAAGGGGATTGTCAGCCAGAGGGCTGTTGCCCTGCTGAACTTGAATGGTGGATCGACCCAAACTAAAGCCGCTACCGTTAGCGGTTTGACCCTTGGTCAGGTACGATATCTTTTATACACCTTTCGGCGTAAAGGAATGATGATTTTTTCCTCGGGAAAAGAACAAACTACTCAAGAAAACATTTCTGTCTCCGGTTCAAATTCAGAGACTTCAACAATTGCTTCTGAGAGGATAGCTGATACTCAACCACCAGCAGAAAAAAAGAAAAAACCTGGATCGAAAAAAGATAAGGAACAGGACAAAGGTTCGAAGAAAAAAACAAAGAAGAAAAAGAACAAAAAAAATGCTAAAAAGAAAAAGAGTAAAGGGAGTAAGAAAAAATAATAGTTTTGCTGACACTATAAATCTTTATCAATACCCGGATTGACAGTGATTGCAGACGTTCACCGAATCTACATACACTTACAGCCTGCATACGAAAGGACGCAATATGAACAAGGAAGATTTTATTCTTTTTAGCGGGGGGGCCAAAGGAGCTGAGGCTGAATTTGGAGAAAACGCTGAGCGCCATGGTATCGAGGAAGTAAATTTTACCTTTGAAGGGCACACTATCGTTCGTCAAAGGGGCCTGCGTGTTTTACATCATGAAGAATTGAAAAATGGCGATGTGAGTCTGGAATACGTGTCACGGTTGCTTAACCGGCGCTATACTGCTAGTCCGACGATTCGTAAGATTCTACAGACGATTTGGTATCAAATCAATCATGCCCAGCAGATCTTCGTGATAGGGGAGATCCTTGACGATAAGACCGTCAAGGGCGGTACCGGCTGGGGGGCTGAGTTTACAAAACTTTGTAACAAATCTTTATATGTGTTTGATCAAAAACGGGATGGTTGGTACCATTGGGTCGAGTTCGATTGGGTTGCCCTACGCGGGGATCAAAAGCCTGTCATCAGTGATGTTCACTTCGCCGGTACCGGTACCCGTTATTTGCAAGAGAATGGTCGCGAGGCCATTGTTGAACTGTTTGAGCGCTCCTTTAAATAGAAAAGGTGTGTATGGATTAGCTCTACCCTAGCTTTGTTCATAACAAAAGCCGCTGCGAATTATATCGAAGCGGCTTTTGTTATTTGAATTATTGAGTTAAATAGAAACGAATCGGTAGATTATTTACTGCAGTCACCGATACGTTTTCCGGTCAAGGTGTAGGTCATGGTCATGTTGCTCGGTTCCATGGTCGCCGTCATGTTGCCCTGCATCTGGTCTTTTGCGTAGGTGATGGAGCTGTGAGCTTTCATTGTGTTGCCCTGGGATGAGCAGACCATGTCT
>MAXR01000118.1:4753-11936 GCA_001751155.1 Desulfuromonadales bacterium C00003068
TTTCGCATTGCTGATCTGGCTGATCCGCTTGTTGTGTCTGAGGAATCATGTCCTCCTGGCTGATGCATTGGGTGGTTTTGATCGGCGGCATCTGCATGGGCATGCCAGGCATTTTAATTACTGTGGTAATCTCCCATAGCCCTTCTTGTATGTCGACTTTTGGTTTGTCAGCCTGGCAGGCGGCGGAGCATAAGATCAATAAAACAATGGTGCTTAAATAGATGGTTTTTCTGATCATGGCAGACTCCTATCGTAGTAGAGGTTGCAGACAATGGAGTAAATTTAATTGAAATGGGATGTTAAGGCAAGACAAACAATCTAGCAGGGTGCATTTATAGTTAGTTTCCATCCGGAGTTTCTGGATGAACACTAGTTGTGAAAAATTTGAGAGTTAGCCACAAAAAAACGACCACAATATCTGTGGTCGTTTTTTTTAGTATTATTGGTGCCGAAGGCGAGACTCGAACTCGCACGACCGTTAAGTCACCGCCCCCTCAAGACGGCGTGTCTACCAGTTCCACCACTTCGGCATTGAACGGATTGTTTTATACTTTGTTGTGTCAGGCCTGTCAATCATAAATTGCTGACGAGGATAAAATTTATTTGGTTTTTGTTGAAGTCGCAGCATCTTCCGCTGCCGGTACGGCCGGTTGCTCGGTGGCAGGGGCTTCGGTTTGTGGCGCAGCTTGGCCAATAGATTCCGGCATAATACTGTCCGCACCAGGCTTGGCGTAATAGTAAGCTAGAAAAAGGCTTGTTAGCATAAATATAATGGCGGCACCGGTTGTCAGCTTGCCCATGAAACTCTGACCGCCCGTTGCACCAAAGACGGTTTGACTAGAGCCAGCGCCAAAGGTCGCGCCAATATCGGCCCCTTTGCCGCCCTGCAGCAGAACAATAAGAACCAAGGCAAAACAGACTACAATATGAACAATTAACAACAGGGTGGTCATCGACGCAAAATCTCCTTGAATATTATTATGTTGAGACGCGTAAAATTAACATAGATGGGCAAGGCTGCAAAGAGAAAAGTCAGTTGCGCTTAAAACGTGCGATACGGATGAAATCGCCCGCTTTGAGACTGGCACCACCGACCAAGGCTCCATCGATGTCGCTCTGCGCCATAAGACCGTCAACATTATCGGGTTTTACGCTGCCGCCATAGAGAATTCGAGTGTTTTCTGCGGTGGATGAATCGACCATTTTGGCGAGCAGATTGCGAATATATCGATGAGCCTCCTGGGCCTGCTCGTTGCTAGCTGTCTGCCCGGTCCCAATGGCCCAGACCGGCTCATAGGCAACGGTCAGGCGGCACATGGCAGCACGGTCAAGGCCTGCTAGCCCATTGCGAGTCTGGCTTTCAAGAACTTCAAAGGTCCGGTTTTCATTACGCTCCGTCAGGGTTTCACCGATGCAGAAAATAACCTTAAGGCCTGCAGACAGCGCTGCCTTAATCTTCTGGTTGATGAAGTCATCACTCTCTGCAAATAGATGGCGGCGTTCTGAATGGCCGATTATGACCGCACGGCAACCGACGTCTCTCAGCAGGGCAGGCGAAATTTCGCCGGTAAATGCACCCTCAGTGGGGTAACAGTTCTGGCCAGCAAGGACGATAGCGCTATCATTAAGTGCTGTAGCTAGCGGTGCCAAGGCCGTGAAGGGTGGGGCGAGAATGATTTCAATATCATCTAGGGCACTAAGTTTTCCCTTGAGGTCTCTGGCAAGAGCAAGTGCTTCGTCAACGGTTTTATTAAGTTTCCAGTTCCCGGCTATGATCGGTGTACGCATAACGTCTCCTTCAAAATTTTCTAAGCGGCTGTATTGATCGGTTGCTGCCGCGATTCTCAATGGATAATAGAGGTCAGAGCTTGTCGTTCAATGCAGAAATTCCTGGCAACTCTTTGCCTTCAAGAAATTCCAGTGAAGCTCCGCCGCCGGTGGAGATATGCGTCATTCGGTCTGCGAGTCCGGATTTGTTTGCTGCCGCTACTGAATCGCCGCCGCCTATAATCGATACAGCCTTGGAGTCGGCCAGGGCCTGAGCGATAGCAAAGGTGCCCTTGGCAAAGGAAGGAAATTCAAAGACCCCCATTGGGCCGTTCCACAATACGGTGCCTGACTCTGAAACAATTTGACAATATTCCGCGATTGTTTGAGGGCCAATATCGAGCCCCATACGGTTGTCGGGGAAGTTACTGTTGCTGCATACTTGATGGTCGGCCTCAGCGCTAAATTCAGCAGCCGCAACATGGTCTTGTGGCAGTACCAGGCGAACCCCCTGATCTGCTGCGTGTTTCAAAAGGGTGCTGGCCAAGTCAATGCGATCTTCCTCCACGAGTGAAGTGCCTAAGGTGAAACCTTGTGCACGCAGGAAGGTATAGGCCATGCCTCCACCAATGAGCAGGGTATCAACCTTGTCGAGCAGGTTTTCAATGGCCGGCAACTTGTCGCTTACCTTTGCTCCACCGATAATGGCCACCAGGGGACGGACTGGCTCAGTCACAGCTTGGCCAAGATAACGAATCTCTTTCTCAATCAAAAAACCAGCTACCGCTGGAGTAATGAGTTGTGCGACTCCTACGGTGGAACTATGAGCGCGGTGAGCAGTACCAAAAGCATCATTGACATAGATTTCAGCGAGGCCTGCGAGTTGGGAGGAAAACTGGGGGTCGTTCGTTGTTTCACCTGGGTGAAAGCGCACATTTTCCAACAGCATGACCTGCCCATCTTCGAGAGCTTGGGCTAGTTGCTCCACTTTGGAGCCGATGCAATCGGGAGCCATGATGACAGGCTTACTAAGTAGCATTGCTAGGTGGTCGGCGACGGGCTTCAGGCTAAATTCGGCCTTGGGTTGTCCTTTGGGACGACCGAGATGGGATGTCAGGATTAATCGCCCGCCTTGGTCAAGGATGTAGCGTATGGTCGGTAATGCCGCGACAATGCGATTGTCGTCGCTGATCCGACCCTCGGTGTCCAAGGGTACATTAAAATCGACGCGACACAAAACTCGCTTGCCTCTGCAGTCGATATCCTTGACCGTCATCTTGTTCAGCATGGAAATTCCTTCCTGATAAATTGAAGCTTAATCGAGTGTTTTCTGCTCCACTGGAGCAGCGAATCTTACGGATTAAGGGGCAATCTTAAAGTGTTACGGTTGATCAGTGGGCTGTTAGGATCTACAAATATGGTGAAGCAGTTCCACAATCCGATTGGAATAACCCCATTCGTTATCGTACCAGGACAAAACCTTGACCATGTTACCGCCAATAACGTTAGTCGATAAAGCATCTACGATAGAAGACGCCGGATTACCATTGAAGTCTATGGAAACAAGGGGTTGTTCGCAAACTTCAAGAATATTCTTGAAGTTTGATGCGGCTGCCTGGCGCAGACTGTCGTTAACCTCCTGGATGGAGGTTGCACGCTCGGTTTCGACTACAAGGGAAATAAGGGACACGTTAGGCGTCGGCACTCGCACCGAAATGCCATCTAGACGACCTTCTAGCTCGGGTAACACACGAGCCACACCGCGAGCAGCCCCAGTGGTGGTAGGTATAATGGATAAGGCGGCAGCACGGGCCCGGCGAGGATCTTCATCGAGATGGTCGAGGATCTGTTGACCATTGGTGTAGGCGTGTACGGTAGTCATCATTCCTTTGATGATGCCAAAGTGATCCATCAATACCTTGGCTACCGGTGCCAGACAATTGGTGGTACAGGAGGCGTTAGAAATAATGTGATGTCGCAGTGGGTCATAGGACGATTGGTTGACGCCCATACAGATAGTTACATCGGGGTCGGTGCCTGGGGCAGTAATGATAACCCGCGAAGCCCCGGCCAGCCGATGTTGCTCCGCCTGTTTGCGGTCTGTAAATCGGCCTGTAGCTTCAATGACTATATCGACACCAAGCTTTTTCCAGGGTAGGGCGGCTGGGTCCGTCTGAGTGAATACGGGAATTCTTCGGCCGTTAATCAATAAAGTATTATCTTCGGAGCCAACTTCGGCATCGAAAATACCATGAACCGAATCGTATTTCAGTAGCTGAGCCAAGGCTGTGGCATTGCCGATGTCATTGATGGCGACGATATTCATGTCATCGGCGAGCCAAGCAGCTCGAAAGATACTGCGGCCGATGCGGCCAAAACCGTTGATTGCCGCGTTTATTGCCATATGTGGGCCGCCCCGTACCTTTTCCCAATCGGGTTGCGATTGATATATGCAAGTAAAAACATTGTTAAATCAGTTGGTTAGGTAGTTGTTGGTGTGCTTTCTTTAAGCGCCAATGATAACGAAAGGACTCTGCTCCGTCAACCGCTTTTGCTACGCGACAATTACTTAGTTTTCATCCGGAAACGGCCCTTTTCCGTCCTGGCGGCGTCAATCTGCGGCCTTGCTTGTGCGGCGTACCGATGTACGCCTCCGCGCAAGCCCTTGTTTTCCTTACCACGACGAAAAATTACTCGTTTCCCATCTGAAAACGGCGCTGTGCCCATCCGGAGTTTCCGGATGAAAATTACTTAGTTTCCATCCGGAAACGGCCATTTTCCGTAATCTCTACGTCAATCTACGGCCTTACTTAGTGCGGCGTACGGGTGGGCGCCTCCTCGCAAGGCCGTGATTTCCTTGATCTTGCGGAAAATAGCTCGTTTTCGACTCGGAAACCTGCCCGGTGTTCAACCCGAGTTTCCGGATGGGCACTCCTTAAATGGGGATTTGTTCAGTTGTACTTTAAAGTCCGGTATGGTATGAAAAGACCGCTTCTGATGATCGTTGAACGCCCCCCTGTTGGGTTTGGCGTTGTTGGTCTTTGTGTGAGGACAGTTTGTTCCTAGGTGGATAGCCAATAATCGATTTCGGTATTTTACATCCTTTGCTGGGTGTGGAGATAGTGTTTGCGGGTTTGCTTATTAGCCAGCGGCAGTAAAGGAAACGCTGTCCTCGTTGAATCCGGAGATAGTCGGTTGCTGATCGATGCTGGGTTGTCTGCTCGTGAGCTTAATCGTCGGTTAGGAATGCTACAGACTGATGGCGACTCTCTCGATGCGGTTCTGATTACCCATGAGCATGGCGATCATTGCTCTGGATTAGGGCCCATAGCAAGACGTCATCGATTGCCTGTATTTGTCCATCATAAGACTCGTTCGGCTTTACGCAAGCCAGGCCGTCTCGACGATTGCCGTGAGTTTGACGACGGTTGTACAATAGATTTTCAGGATGTTCAGATTGAAACTGTATCCCTGACCCATGATGCGACGGCACCGGTTGGCTATTTAATTGAATCATCCGCCGGGAAAGTCGGTGTTTTGACCGATCTTGGTCTTGCCACTCGTCTCGTAGTTGAGAGATATCGGCATTGCAAAGGATTGGTTTTGGAATTTAACCATGATTCGCAGATGCTTCGGGACGGACCTTATCCTTGGCATCTCAAACAGCGGATTCGCAGCAATCATGGCCATCTGTCCAATGAGGCCGCCGCTGAGTTGTTGTCCGATCTGGTTTGGGACGGTCTTGAAGGGGTCTTCCTGGCCCACCTGAGTGAAACCAATAATTGTCCGCAATTGGCTGAGCAGAGTGCCCGACAAGTTCTGGCGGCCCAGAACAATTGCAACCCCCAAGTGATAATTGGAACTCAAGCACAGCCCAGCAGCTGTTTTGTGGCCAAATAATAGATGTCCTGGCTACGGGCTATCCGCTTGTATAATAAATAAGTTGTCAAGGAGTATGATATGGCTTGTAGAATCGAAGTCGGATTAAAAAAAGGCGTGCGTGACGCCCGCGGCGAACGAATACGCCGCGAGATCGCAGAGCATCTCGGTATACATCTGGAAGGGGTGCAGACCATTGATGTTTATACCGTAGATGCGGAGCTTACGGTTGAACAGATCGAGGCGGCGGCCAACGGCCCTTTTTCAGACCCTGTAATTCAGCAAGTGGCTATCAATCAGCCCTTGGCTGCAGATTTTGACATGCTCGTCGAAGTTGGGTATCGCCCTGGTGTCACCGATAACGTCGGGCGCACTGCTGGTGAGGCACTGCAATACCTCACCGGGCGTCCTCTGGTTGCGGATGAAGGGGTTTATACCTCAGTTCAATACTTGCTTAAAGGTCAACTTGACCGAACTGTAACCGAACATATTGCATCGGGCTTTCTTGGCAACGGTCTTATTCAGCGTTGGGAGATCATTTCTGCAGGCGAGTTCGATCACACCAACGGTGTGCCCGTCTCCGTACCCAAGGTGGTCAGTACTGCTGAACCCAAGGTTCAGCAGATAGACCTTGCGGTGGCCGATGATGAATTGCTCCGCATCAGTCGTGACGGTGTCCTGGCTCTTAACCTCGAAGAAATGCAGGAAATCCAGCGATTTGCTGCTGACCCCGCGACCTCCGCAGAACGTGCCAAGGTCGGCCTAGGGGCCTCGCTGACCGATGTAGAGTTGGAAGCCTTGGCTCAGACCTGGAGCGAACACTGCAAACATAAAATTTTCGCAGCCAATATTGACTATGATGATGGCCAAGGCAATAGCGAAACCATCGACTCCTTGTTTAAAACCTATATCGTCGGCGCCACCCGCACCATTCGGGCCGCTATGGGTGATAAAGATATCTGTCTGTCCGTCTTTAAGGACAACGCCGGAGTCATTCGTTTCAATAACGAATGGAGCCTGGTGTTCAAGGTCGAAACCCACAATTCGCCGAGTGCTCTCGATCCCTACGGCGGCGCCTTGACCGGCATCGTCGGCGTCAACCGTGACCCATTCGGGACCGGAATGGGGGCTCGGCTGATGTTCAATACCGATGTCTTCTGTTTCGCTTCCCCTTTTTACGCCCATCCGTTGCCGCCGCGACTGCTTCATCCGCGCCGCATCTTTGAAGGCGTTGTTGAAGGGGTCGAGCATGGAGGCAATAAAAGCGGTATCCCGACCGTCAATGGTTCCATCGTCTTTGATGACCGTTTTGCCGGCAAGCCTCTGGTCTACTGTGGCACCGCGGCTCTGATGCCAGCCGAGCTGCATGGTCAACCCGGCCATGTCAAAAAGGCCCTGGCTGGCGATCGTATCGTCATGACCGGTGGCCGTATCGGCAAAGATGGTATCCATGGCGCCACCTTTTCCTCCGAAGAACTCCACGAAGGATCACCGGTTACTGCGGTACAGATCGGCGATCCTATCACCCAACGACGGA
>MAXR01000119.1:0-1768 GCA_001751155.1 Desulfuromonadales bacterium C00003068
GCAAAGATATCGTTAACTTTTTTTCGCCCAGCCATCCCAACACACGACATCCTATCACCAGCTTGAAAAGTACGCACCTGAAGCGGAAAAACGACCTTTTCAGCATCGAATTCCACCCGCGACCGTGACTCTCCAATTGCAGTCTCAACAATAGCCACCTTTAAAGTACAGCCATCAGGCAAGGAGTAGTCCCCCATGCCTGAAACACTGAGCTGAAACGGCAGGGCTGGCCCGGGAGCTTCAACACGAAACACCAACACACCATAACGACGTGCCACCCAAGCGTTAGGCAGATCCAACTGCAGTTGGGGCCGCGGCGAAGTCAAAAGGCCATCAACAAGCTCAATATGGATCGACTCAATACATCGCAAATCACCACGAACTCGCTTTAAGCATTCACGCAATACCCGCAGCCTTAATGCTTGATGAAACGAGCTCACCCCTGCGCAAGACAAGCGCAGCTCGGTACCACGCCACACGGCACAATCCTCAAGCACGGCAAAAACCTGCTGCTGCCAATACGATTCCTCCAAGGAGACTCGTTGCGACAAACGGTACAGTTGCAAGGAGACTTCAGGATTTATCTGACGCAGAGCGGGAACAACCTCGTGCCTTATCCGGTTGCGTGAATATTTCACCTCAGCATTACTACTATCTTCGACAAAAGGAAGTTTGTTGCGCTGCAGATAGTCCTCAATCGAACTTCTGCTCACATTCAATAATGGCCGAATAAACTGCTCCTGCTGCCATGCCATCGCCGCAAGACCTGAGACCGCGCTACCGCGAGCCATTCTCAGCAAGACAGTTTCGGCCTGATCATCCATATGATGGGCTAGCGCAATCCGTTCACACCCTTGCTCGTCGGCAATCCGTTGTAAAAAAGCGCGTCGAGCATCACGCCCCGCCTCTTCGACACCACAACCAGACCGACAAGCCAAGTTCTCCACATCGACCCTGTCGACGTAGCAAGCAACCCCCCAATCACGACACAATTGACGAACAAAATTAGCATCTTGCGCACTGGTAGCGCGCAGACCATGATCAAGATGAGCAACTGAGATACGGAAGCGAGAAAACTGATGGGAGAGTGAGATTAAAGCGAACAACAGACTAACGGAATCAACGCCACCAGAAACACCAACCAAAACATGGCAGTCGTCAGGGATCAAATCATGGTCACGCAAAGACAACGCCAGCAGCTTTTCCATTTCGCCCTTGTTGTTCACGCAACCCTCCGGTAATTAAATTAAATAAAAAAAAGCCCCTCCAGCGACTGAAGGGGCTTAATTGGTGGCGGTACAGAGATTCGAACTCCGGACACTGCGGATATGAGCCGCATGCTCTAACCAACTGAGCTATACCGCCAAACTTGTATGTACAACCAAAGGCTCACACCTCTGATTTTGTTGTTTTGGTTGCGGGGGAAGGATTTGAACCTCCGACCTTCGGGTTATGAGCCCGACGAGCTACCAAACTGCTCCACCCCGCGTCAAATCGAAACGAAATTTACGTCTTTAGCCCGACAAAGTCAAGACAAAAAAACAAACAAAATTTTTCAAAAAAAACAGACCAAAGAAAGTGATTTAAAACGCCCTACAAAGTTGTTTTCTTAACAAAACCTGACACCCTATAGCGAGACTGTAATTGTTCCTTTAATTGTGCGGCGGCCTTCTTTGTTGAAGATGTGCCAACCAGAACGCGAAACCAGCCCCCCTTTGCACCGAGATCGACATTTCTCACCAACACTGTGTAGTCCTTTTGCAGTTTA
>MAXR01000119.1:1780-24000 GCA_001751155.1 Desulfuromonadales bacterium C00003068
CCCCCGTGGTACTGACACGCGCAACGGGACTTGCCACAACCTGCTTTTGCGGCTCAGCTACGATAACGGTTTCAGTATTTTTTTCGACCGCGAGTATCACAGTAGAATCGGACACAGCAGCTACCTTAGCCATAACTGGTGTAGAATTTATTCCACTGCCTAAGGGCGATTTTGCAATAGAGGTGGTAAGTTGTGCTAAAGGGTCATTGCTCTGCTGTGGGGCCACAGATTCAACAGCATCTTGTGCTGCAACGACCGCCTCAACACTGGTCTCTTCACCTACGGCCAAGGTCGACACATTCTCTACCGATACGGCAACTCCTTTGTTAGCCTGAGCAACCAGAGCCTCGCCATCAACAACAGCATCAGGCTTCGAAGCCACCCGGTGAGTAACAGGAGAATCCGGCTCGACATCTCCAGCAATTTTTTGCCGCTGCTTACCGACAAAAACCCCCAGCGAGAAGGCTGTTAAGCACAACACAACAACGATAACAAGTGCAACAATGGGACGACGGCGACTGTGTTGTTGTGGCGATCTTGAATATTCAGATTGGCTCATAATTCATCTCCCGTTTCACTACATTTTTTCTGGTGCTGACACACCTAGAACACGTAGCGCATTGTGGATGACAATCTTCACCGCATTAACCAAATACAAACGGGCTTGACTGGTTGCAGCATCATCAACAATAACGCGGTGCTGGTTGTAATAACTATGAAATTTAGCGGCGAGTTCCTGCAGGTAAAAGGTAACACGATGCGGTTCATACTGAAGTGCAGCACCGGCAATAACCTCAGGGTAACGCGATAACATCTTCACCAAGGCAAGCTCATCGGGTAATGTCAAAGTGTTAAGCTGAACCGTGTCTGTGGTTGGCAAAGTCAAACCAGAATCTTGTGCATTGCGATTTATGCTGCACACGCGCGCATGTGCATACTGAACATAAAATACGGGATTCTCGGTACTTTGTTTTTTTGCCAACTCGAGATCGAAATCTAACTGGCTATCGGAGCGACGCATTAAGAAGAAAAAGCGACACGCATCCCTACCGACTTCGTCGATCACCTCTTTCAAGGTGACAAACTTACCCGAGCGGGTACTCATAGCGACCTGCTCACCCTCACGAAGCAAATTAACCAGCTGCACTAAGATGATCTGTAAATCTTCAGGATTGCGGCCCAACGCGGCAAGAACCGCCTTCATGCGCGGCACGTAACCATGATGGTCGGCACCCCAGACATCGATCACCGTATCAAATCCACGGCCATATTTTTCACGATGATACGCAACATCTGAAGCAAAATAAGTTGTCACACCGTTGGAGCGAATCAAAACGCGATCTTTATCATCTCCGAAATCAGTCGTACGGAACCAAATTGCACCATCTAATTCATAGGTATAGCCATCACGAGTCAAGGCTTCAATACCCGCCTTGACTAATCCACGGTCATAAAGAGTTTGCTCACTATACCAGTTATCAAATGAGATACCGAAAGACTGCAAATCATCAGCAATACCAGCACGTATTGCATCACCACCAGATTGGGAAAAGTGTGCAATCGCTTCTTGCTCGGGGCAGTTCAAAAAAGAGTCGCCATGTTGCTGTTGTGCCTCAAGGGCAATCGTTTTGACATAATCGCCTTGATAACAATCCTCAGGGAATTCAACTTCACGACCGAAGACCTGACAGTAACGCAGGAAGATTGAGCGGCCCAAGGTATCCATCTGATTACCAGCGTCATTGATATAATACTCACGCTGAACCTCAAATCCAGCCTCTTGCAATACCGACGCAACGGCATCCCCAGTTGCAGCTCCACGACCATGACCAATATGAAGCGGCCCAGTTGGATTAGCACTGACAAACTCAACTTGCACGCGACGACCTTCACCGAGGGTACCCTTGCCAAAAGAGTCTCCCTGTGCGTAGACATCTTCGAGAATGGCATACCAGCTTTGAGCCGGAAGAAAAAAATTAATAAATCCCGGCCCAGCAATTTCGACACGGTCCCACAGGTCGTGCTGTTGTTTCAATTTCTCTAACAAGATTTCAGCTATTTTACGTGGTGCTTTCTTCTCAGCCCGAGCCAACATCATTGCGACATTAACAGCAAAATCACCATGATCCGTACGGCCAGGAACTTCCAGAGTAAATTCGGGCATCTCACCAGAAACGAGCGTTTGGTCATCATAACATTTCTGCAATGCAGCTTGAACCGCATCGATCAATCGTGTCTTCATAAAAAGTACCTTCTTACCAATGAAAATGGAGGACATGACACGCCCCCCCATCAAAAAGTGATTATCAACATTTCTAAAAAATTAACGTGGTTTAGGCAAAAACTGATATACCAACTCCCCATCACGGACAAAACTTAGCTGCCCACGAGCAACCTGTTCCAGATAACGGTCATCATTTTGCAGTGCGGCAACCTCATTACGCAACATAAGATTACTCGTATTGAGTTGTTGTACTTGCTCCAGCAACTGAGCTTGATGCTGGCGCACCTGATGTAAACGCAACGCGCCCTTTTCCCCAAGCACAGCAAAGCTCAGCCCCACCAGTGCCACAAGAACTAAACAGACAGGTCGGGATTTTATGGCATGTTTTCTTTGATCGTCTGGCGATTCAGAAGTCATCGATTAACCACAGCTCAAGAAAAAGATAAATATTCACGTACAACTCAACAATCTGGCAGTCTATTCCATCCATTTTTTTTGTTCAACCGTTTATTCCACCAACATTCACCATCATTGAAATGTTGGACAAAAAAAAATATACTAGTCACTCGTCACACAAGACAAATCACAAAAAAAGACCTTGCAAAAACGGTTTACAACCAATATTACGAGTTAAAAAGAACTTCAGGAAGGTTCGATCATGACAACAAAAATTAAAGGTACCCCCACTAGCGCCACCATGGGGCAAGACAAAACCACCCAGCCACCGCGCTTTTATGTCATTATGCATAATGATGATTATACCACTATGGAGTTTGTTATCGAGCTATTGGAAAAAGTTTTTCGTAAAACGCCTCACGATGCCGCCCACCTTATGTTGACTATCCACACCGAAGGGCAAGCAACGTGCGGCTGTTATCCACATGAGGTTGCCGAAACGAAGATAACTCAAGCTCATCGCTACGCCAAAGAGTCAGGATATCCTTTACGTTGCAGTCTTGACAGAGCCTAACAAAAATCTACATCAGTGCTGCAACAACGTTGGCCTTTGCAGCTGATAGAAAGAATTGTTTCGTGACATTCACAAAAGACGTCCAAATTATATTTTCACTCGCCGTGCAAGAAGCCAAACGCCGTCACCATGAATATCTGATGACGGAGCACCTACTCTACGCCATGCTCTACGCTGACGAATCTAAACAGATCCTGATCAGCTGTGGCGGCCACATTGACTCACTGCGCGACACCTTAAATGATTACTTCACCACCCAAGTTGAGAGTATTGACGAGATCGAATTGTTGGATGACGAGATCCCTGAACAAACGGTAGCCCTACAACGAATCCTGCAAGATGCCATCACCCATTGTTCGGCAGCAGGAAAAGAGAACGTCAACTCAGGTGATCTCTTGGTGTCAATCTTAGCAGAAGAGCAGGCTCATACGGCCCAACTGCTTATCAACCAAGGGGTACTACGGCTGGATGTCCTCAATTATATCTCGCACGGCACAACAAAACATCCCCACCCTCAGCCGCACACTGAAACGACGGACGAAGAAGCCGAGAGCCAAGCTACTCCAGTCAAGAAAACAGCTCTCGAAAGTTACACCACCAATCTTCGCCAGCGCGCCGAGAAGGGGCAAATTGACCCACTTATAGGCCGCAAGGCGGAACTGCAACGCACCCTACAGGTTCTTTGTCGGCGACGTAAAAACAATCCTATTCTAGTTGGAGAGCCCGGCACTGGCAAAACAGCCCTTGCCGAAGGCCTCGCTACCATGCTTATTAACGGTGAAGTGCCGGCCTTCATCAAAGACACCGACATATTTGCTCTCGATATGGGCGCACTGATTGCTGGAACAAAATTCCGTGGTGACTTCGAAGAACGCCTTAAGGCCGTGCTGCACGAACTCAGCGAAAAAGATAAACCAATTCTTTTCATTGATGAGATCCACACCATAATTGGCGCGGGCGCGACAGGTAGCGGCACCATGGATGTCTCTAACCTGTTAAAACCAGCTTTAGCTTCGGGAGAGATCCGCTGTATTGGCGCCACGACCTATGATGAATACAAATCACTTTTTGAAAAAGATCGCGCCCTGTCTCGTCGTTTTCAAAAAATTGACGTACACGAACCCAGCGTTGAAGAAACCATCGAGATCCTCAAAGGGCTTAAGCAACACTACGAGAGCTACCATAATATCCGCTACAGTGACGACGTGCTCCGTGCGGCAGCCGAATTATCTAATCGCTACTTGACCCATCGCCACCTTCCAGATAAAGCCATCGACCTTATTGACGAGATTGGTGCGCGGCTAAGAACTCAGCAGACAAAACGGCGAACCATTAAAGTCGCAGATATCGAATCTGTCGTTGCCGAGATGGCTCAAATCCCGCCACGTTCAGTTTCGCGTGACGATCGCAAAAACCTTAACACTCTCGAAAAGCGCTTAAAACGCAAAGTCTTTGGTCAAGAGAAAGCATTGCAGCTCATTACACGATCAATCATCCGCTCACGAGCTGGGCTGGGCCACCCAGAACACCCCATCGGCTCGTTTTTGTTTGCCGGCCCTACGGGTGTTGGCAAAACAGAAGTGGCACGACAACTTGCCGCGGAACTCGGCATCGCATTTAGCCGCTTTGACATGAGTGAATACATGGAGAAGCATTCCGTAGCCCGACTCATTGGTGCTCCTCCGGGCTATGTAGGCTTTGATCAAGGAGGGTTGCTGACCGATGCCATCAGCAAAAAACCACACACCGTCCTGCTGCTCGATGAGATCGAAAAAGCCCACCCCGACCTATTCAACATTTTATTGCAGATCATGGATCATGGCAGTTTGACGGATAACAACGGCAAAACAGCTGACTTTCGCAATGTCATCTTAATTATGACCAGCAATGCTGGAGCACGAGAGATGAGCAGCACCCTCATCGGCTTTAATGCAGAGGGCAATTTCGCCGGTGGAAGCCCTGACCTAGCCTTAGCCAAAACATTTTCTCCTGAATTTCGTAACCGCCTTGATGCAACGGTTGTCTTTTCGGCATTGGCAGCAGACGACATTCGCAACATTGTTGATAAATTCGTTGCCGAACTTCAACAACGGCTAGACGAAAACAACGTCACTCTACACTTAAGTTCAGCGGCGCGAAATTATTTTGCCAAACATGGCTTCGACCCGAAATTTGGTGCCCGTCCTCTGAGCCGCCTTATTCAGGAAAAACTCAGCGACCCACTGGCCGAAGCAATCCTATTCGGTTCACTCGCTCACGGGGGTCAGGCGCAAATTGGTTGCCGCCATGACACCTTGACCTTTCGTTTTAGTGCAAACAAAAAATAATCAATTATGGCCATCTTCGCCCTTGATCATCAATTGATTTTCCCCGCCCCTTATCTGGCTGAAGATGATGGACTGCTTGCCGTCGGTGGTGATCTGTCACCACAGCGGCTTCTTGCAGCGTACAGTTGCGGCATCTTCCCATGGGGGCACCCTAGCGATCCGCTGCTTTGGTGGTCCCCCGACCCGCGCTGTGTTTTAGCTCCTGACGAGATCCACATCTCCCGCAGTATGGCAAAAACAATCCGCCAAGAACGATTCGACATCACCTTTAACAGCGCATTTAGGCGCTGCATTGAGCTATGTGCGTCAACTAATCAACGTGCTGCTGAAACATGGGTCAGCCCTGCTATGATTAAGGCCTATACGGCACTTCACACTATGGGTTACGCCCACTCCGTTGAGTGCTGGCAGGATGAAGAATTAGTCGGGGGGCTTTATGGCATCGCAATTGGTCGTTGTTTTTGTGGCGAATCGATGTTTCACACTCGCCGTGACGCATCAAAGTTCGCCTTCATTGCACTGGCAAACCATCTCAAACAACAAAACTTTCTTTTGATTGATTGCCAGCTACCAACAGATCATCTGCATTCGTTGGGAGCCTACGATATATCTCGCGAGGATTTTTTAAATCGATTAGAGGGGTGTGAGATAAAGAAAGGCGGCCAGATTAAAGCGGGAGAGTTTTGGCGAGGCAATCACGATACGGATATTAACCAAAATACGAGCGGTTAGCTACGACCGGGACGGTAACGGAAATTATGTTGTTTCTGCTCACGAATATAGGCATCGATCTGGTCGAGTGAGAGCATACCCTGCTCAACAAAATACTGGCCAAAACGTTTTTGCAGCTGGCGCTGATGACGAAGCAACACCTGCACCTGAAACGAAGTGAGATAACCCAGTTCGACAGCACGTGCGCCAAATCGACCACGACAACCACTCCTACGATTGATCGCTTGAACATCATGTGCCTTCAACCAACCCCAACGTTCCGCCAAAGTACCAAGGATAGGACGCTGGCGACGTTGCCACACTAAAGCTTCAATCATCTCAGCATACGAAATAACACCACGATAATAGAGAAACAGTCCCGTCTCAAGATGACGCTTAGGCAGGCTAAAGGGTGATTCATCCGTTTCGAAAGGGTTGTTACGGGTCGCACGTGGATTCGAATAAGAAGGATTAGAGGTAGACGGCTGCTGTTGATTAAACCCAGCATTCCAATCCGCCGGGGTCCAAATCCTCTTGCGCTCAGACGATGAAAATGAATCGAGCAATTGGTAGGCTTGACTGACATCACGAAACAGTTCTGCGCGGCGATCATACTCCTCAGGTGCGGCACCAATTAAGCGATCAGGATGAGTCTCTTTCGCTTTTTGCCGATACGCCGTCTTAACCCCACTGGGTTGGATGTAATACAGAAAATCTCGATTAATCTGCAACTCGCCACTAAATAACACACGGCAGGCATCTAAAAGTTCTGTTTCGGCAAAGGAAGACATTGCACACCTTAAGGGTAAATAACAACAAACGCAGTAAATCTACGAAAATCTATGACGTTGGTTGGTATTATACTGAAAAAGTGCTAGAAACAAAGACAAATCCCGATAAGTCGAGAGTTAAAAACATTAAAATCGGTCGGCATCAGTCAAGGGTACCAGTTAGATCGGTGCAACTTACTGCCGATATTGAATAATAATCATTTTCATCACAAATACTACATACGGTATAGCGGTTAAACCACGACCACTAATGGATATCAATACGACACGTACCACCAGATCGCGAGTAAAGAGAGTGGATCTTCAAAGCCAAAACTCTCGGATCAGTAATCATATCTACCTTGGCGTGGCTTGTAGACGATCCTCATGAAAATAAAGTTGCATCGGTAACGTATAAAGTTGGGACAGATGTGGCGTTGTCATCACCTCAAGACCGCCAGCGACGAGAATTTTCTTATCCTTCATCAATATAAAATGCTCAGCAAATCGCAGGGCAAGATTAACATCGTGTACTGTAATGATTGTTGTCAAATTTCTAGCAGAGGTCTCCCCGGCAATTATCTCCATCACCTCAAGCTGATTTTTCAGATCAAGACTGCTGGTCGGTTCATCGAGCAGAAGAACCTTTGGTTCCTGAATAAAAGCACGCGCTAGGGCGATTTTTTGTAATTCTCCCCCGCTTAATTGATGTAATGATCGTTGGCTCAAATGGCTAAGATCGAGTTTTTTGAGCATGGCAAAAACACGTGTATCATCTTCACGAATTGATTGCCAGCAGCGGTGAGGCTTCCGGCCAAGTAGAAGGTAATCGAAAACAATTAAATCACTTACGTGTTGTTGTTGTGGGACATAAGCTATGCGGTGCGCCCGTTGATTTAAAGAGAGCTTTTCAAGGTGTTCCTCGCCGAGTAAAATTGAACCAGAAGTCGGCTTTAAAAGTCCCGCCAACAACTTAATTAAGGTCGATTTCCCCGCACCATTTACCCCAAGCACGGCATGAAGACAACCCGGCCTTAGATTACATGAGATTTCATCCAATATCGGTTGCTTGCCATAGGTAAAAGATAATTGTTTGAATTCTACGCCCATTTTTAGGAACTCCTGCTTCCAAAAATTAACAATAAAAACACTGGGGTACCAAGAAAAGAGGTAATTACACCGGCAGGTAAGGCAACAGGGTCAAGCAACAATTGACCTGAGATGTCAGCAAAAATGAGAATTAGCGCTCCGATTATCGCAGACAGAGGCAACAGGTAACAATTGTCTGAACCGATCAGACGCCGGCTCATATGGGGTGCAATGAGGCCGACAAAACCTAAAATACCAAAAAAAGTGACTGTTACCGAAGTGGTCAAAGTAGCTATTATCATAGTGATCAGGCGCAAACGTACTACATTAACACCAAGACTCTGTGCCACCTCATCTCCGGCCAACAGGGCATTATAGTTAAATCGATTAACGAGAAAATAGCCAGTTGACAAGAGTGTGACCAAACCCATCAAATAGAGTTCTGGCCACGAAGCTCGTGCTAAATCACCAAAGGTCCAGTGGACAATCATGGCCAACTGAGTCTCATCGGCAAAATATTGGAGGAACGTGGTGCCAGCCATAAAGAGGGAACTTAATGCCACCCCAGCCAGGATAATTGACTCTTTACCCGCTCGGCGCAGGTGGGTCAAAAGAATTATGACTACCGTAGTTAACATCGAAAAAACAAAGGCAAACACGCTGATCATGACAGAATTTGTAACGTCACTAAACACGCCGAATATATTAGGAAACGAAGCACGCATGCTGGAACAGGTGATTCCTAGCGCGGCACCAAAAGCAGCACCCTGTGCAATGCCAAGCGTGGTAGGGGCGGCCAAAGGATTTTTTAGTACGGCCTGTAACACTGCACCAGATAGCGACAAACTCACCCCTCCCAGTATCGCACCAATTAAGCGTGGCAGACGAATTTGCCAAACAACCAAGTGGGTTACATCATCGTGACGACAGAAGAGCCCTTCAAGTAGTTGTCGATAAGAAAGTTCAGAAGCGCCGCTCAACATTATCAAACCAGCGGCGGGCAACAGTAACAATGTAAAAGCTACCAGACAGTACAGCCGCCGTCGCCGATGATTGCGCTGATTTTGACTTAGCTGGGCTATTGAGGACATGCAGCCTCCGACAATTTAGTAAACCCGCCAAATATTTCACTCATATCTTGATAAAGTGGTTGACCGACAAAAAAAGTATAGAGCTGGTCAGCAACAATACCGATATCAATATCTTGAAACTGTTCAGGATAAAGAACTTTACCGACATACCAAGATTCGCTTAATACGGTAGCCGGATCAGCAGCGTAATAATGAGGCATGAGCAGATAGACTTGATCATCGCGATTTGCCTTAATTCCCTGATACACAGGCATCGACAGCTCGCTTCTCACCAAGTTAAGACCACTTTCGCAGATAAAAAGGACCTCAGGATCAAGAGTGATAAAGGTCTCTTTTTTAAGGGTAAAACGGCCTCGGACAAGTTTGCGATCAATGATGAGATCATCAACAACATTAGCTGCGTTGACCATTTGAAAGGGTGGATAGTTACTCGATGTACCGAGAATTCCATGCGCAACCTTAAACTGAAGCCCACCGATATAAACTTTTTTTTGTTCCTGTAAGGAAATGTTCGCTGTACGACGAGCCAACTCATTCATATTTTCATCAATATAATTGCAGATATCTTGACTGCGTCGTTCAGCTCCGCACAGCGTGCCAATCAACTGTAGTGAGCGATAAAAACGTTGTCTATTCTTACCCAAATCACCGATATCAACGACAATGACCGGAATGGAGGTTTGTCGCTCAAGTTGAGCGGCCAGATGTTCACCACCACTACCCAATAAAATAATATCTGGCTTAGTCGCAATGATTTTTTCAGGCTGCGGCTTGTTACGCGAACCAATAATCGGCAGATCGCCAAGATGTGGATTCGCCATCCGATAGGAGCGCCCCAGGTTGCCGACCCAACTTGTCTTCTGAACCTCGTGATGTTCGACGCCAACAACCTGACCAGCAAGGTTAAGGTAACATACCAAGCTTAAAGCCCCACGTAATGCGACAATTCGCTCTATTTTATCGGCAACCTCCACAGTACGACCGCTCAAGTCCGTAATCACCTGAGAAGCAAGTGATGAGGTACAAATACTCAGAAACAATAAGATAAGCATCAATTTTATCGTCAAACTTTTCATAATCATTTCCACTATGTAACGATTCAGCACAACAATCGTTATGCCGAATCGTTACGTCGTAATTTAAAAGGGAATTGAAAAAAAACTCCAATTCTTCACGATTTGATATCTGTTTCAACGGCCCGTTAAAAGGAAACCTTTAACGACGTGACCACGTTGATGCCCGGCTCATTATAGAAATCCACAGTGCTCAGATGGTTGCGATACTTTTTATCGAAAAGATTCTCGATATTTACGCTCAAGGTGATATTTTTAAAGTTGCCATAGTCGAATGCTATCCCACTGCGTAGATTGTAAAAAGTATAGCCGGGTGTCTCATTTTCACCCGCTGCGGGGTGTTCTTGAGCCGCATAAAAATTACTCCCAAACTCGCACCAGTAGCGTAAACCATTGGCAAGCTGATCGTGCCAACGTACGCCGAGAACACCATTGAGAGGTGGAATGGTATTCAACCGGTCGTGACTGTTACGATCCCGACCAACAACATAAGCCATATTGGCAAACACAGTTAATTCATGCAGCATGTCGAACTCCAGAGAACCATCGCCGCCATAGAGTTCAGCTTCGGTGACATTTACATACTCTCGCGAATCCATACCGGCAAAGGTGTTGCCGTTATTAACCAGATCAATATAATCGGTCACCTGATTGTAGAAAACACTGACCGTGCCCCTGAAACGCTGATAGTTAAACTTGAAACCTACATCGCCATTGTACGAATATTCCGGATCAAGATCAGGGTTGCCGATAATCATATAAGAACTGCTTCTGGTTGAGTAACGCTCGAACATGTCAGGTGCTCTGAATCCAGAGGAAAAATTAGCGGTCACGTGAATATGATCGGTCAACACATAGAGGAGTCCGAGGTTAAAGGTCACCGCGTCATCACTCTGGCTGCTGAAATGGTTGATCGTGGTTTGTGATTCAATAAAATTACCGCTGCTGTCGTACTTGTCGCTGGTAAAAGGGGTGTCCTCAGCATCGAAAACAAAATAATCATAGCGCAAACCGGCAAGTATCGTTAAACGCTCGCCAAAAAGGATTTCATTTTGGGCAAAGAGACCGAAATGATCTCGATCACAGTCGGGTATTGGCTTGAACGTCAGATCTTTAACAGAAAGGTTCTGGTTGTTTTTTTTAACGGTAATGAATTCGTCACCTTCAGCATCTTCAGCGACAAATTCACAACCAAAAACCAGACGATTATTTTGACCAAGATCGACATGACCTTGCAGCGAAGCGCCAAGTGCTGAGGTCTCAAACTCATTGCTCTTTAACGTATAAACAGGCTTCTTTAGGCTGGGGATGTCCGCCTCATAGCTGCGCTGTTGATCGACGTACCAGCCCCTTATTTGTAGATCCTTGAGCCAGCCAAAATTCCGACCATGGTATGCCAACTTATAGGTGTCGGTGTCGAATGCAGTAAAATGGGAATATCTGGCATCCTGTTTCTTTGTTACCCCCATATCGTCGATGTTATTACTTCTAATACTTACACTCAGATCGTGATTACGAGCATCATCAAGAAAATAACGACTCTTGAAATCGAACGATTGGCCTTCAAATTGACTGTTTTCAACCTCATCGCCATCGCCATCCTCATAGCTCTTAGCGTCACGACCAACAACCGAAAGTGAAAAATCTAAACCGTAACCACCGCCACTCAATGCATAGCGGCCCAGCCAACCTTCATCGATCGATGAATAACGGCTTTCGATGCTATTTAACAAAGACCATCCTTTGGTCTTAGCAAAGTCGGTCTGCTTACTTATGACATTAATAACTCCACCCAGTGCATCGGTGCCGTAGAGCACTGATGCTGGGCCTTTGACAACCTCTATTCGCTCTACATTAGTGACATCGACAAAAGGGATCAGTGGTGATCGGCCAGCCCAAAGGTTGTTTTCACGATCACCATCAATTAACACCAGAACCCGATTGCCCCCGAGACCACGAATCACTGGGATTGTATTCCAAAAACCCGCACCCGAGAGTGATACCCCGGAGAGTTCAGCCAAAGGTTGCGCCACCGTTGCCGGGCTATTTCTCATCATGGTTTCAGAGGTAACCACCTCAATAGGGGTTGGAACATCAAAACGGCGCTCTTCCAAGCGGGTTGCTGTGATAACAACTTCATCCATTACTGATGTTGGTATCTGTTCGCTAGCTGTGGCAAGTAAAGGTGTGCAGAGTAAAAACGCCATGACTGCGACACCCCACTTTTTTCTCTTAATAGCACGTAGTTCGTTGGAAAGCATTCGACCTCCTTGGGTTCGGAGATGCCCGTCATAAGGCAAAAAAAATCCCCGAACCAATAAAATTGATTCGAGGATTCCCTGTTTTTCCACGAATATGCATAAGCTTACCTCTTGACCATAAAGGTAGGCTCTTTTTGTTTTCAGACAGGTCTTCTGACTTCCGATTCATCCTACTAGTTGCGTCTTCCCATTTGCGCTTGGCAAACAGTGACATTATGCAACATTCGTCCTCGGTTACAGCGGTGGGCCCGTCCTGGATTTACACCAGGTTCCCTATTAAGCTCAAACAAGAGCATCTGAAAAATTCGATCAACACTAACGGAAAAATAGAATAAAGTCACCACATACCTGAATAACCCTATATTACTTAGGTCATTATAATCAACAATACACCCTCATTTTTAGCTCAATTTTCATCATAAACACCCGCAATATGGTAGTGTTCATACCCTTACACAGGGTCATCCTTACATTGGAGCACAAATGAAAAACACTACTGAACAATTTTTTGTCATTGTCCCACCGGGATTTGAATCCACCTGCGCCAAAGAACTAGCGCAGTGGGTCGATGCTCCACTAACCCTCTGCCACGGTGGCATCACATTTGCGGGCAAGTTACGAGATCTCTACCTTGCCAATCTATGGTTACGCTGCGCCAGCAGGATTTTGGTACGACTTGACAGCTTTAGCTGTCGTGATTTCCCAACACTTCACCGAAAATCACTTCGTTTACCGTGGGGCCGTTTCATCCAACCGGGTCGTCCACTGACACTGCGTGTCACCTGCCGTGGGTCGCGACTTATCCATAGTGACCGCGTTGCTGAAACCATCGAAAAAGCGATTCACAAAGCTCTTGGCACCACAGCAGCAGACAGCAATGTCGGCCAAGAGAGCCAAACTATCTTTGTCCGCCTCGATGACGATGCGTGTACGATCTCCATTGATAGCAGTGGCGACTTACTCCATAAACGGGGCTATCGGGTCAAATCGACAACCGCGCCCCTACGTGAGACACTTGCGGCGGGCTGCCTTCTCCATTGCAACTGGCATGGTGAGACCCCATTATGGGATCCATTCTGTGGTTCAGGCACCTTCCCAATCGAAGCAGCAATGATTGCGGCCAACATTCCACCCGGCAACCAGCGCACGTTTTCATTTATGAACTGGCCCGGTTTCCGCCAAGGGCTGTGGAATGCCCTCATCAGCGAAGCAAACAAACTTAAACGTGACACAATCGTAACGATAAACGGTAGCGACCTAAATGAAGATGCCCTTAGTGCAGCACAACAAAACGCTAAACAAGCAGGGGTAAATACAATGATTCAATTTCATCAGCACGATGCGTTTAGCCCTTATGACGCATTTGATGAAGGCTTACTTATTTGCAATCCCCCTTATGGTGAACGGCTCGCATCTGCTTTCTCACCGGCAAAACTTTTAAAGAAACTAGCGCAACAACTTAAGGATTCACCCAAGATATCAACAGCTATCGTCCTGCCACACGATAAACAGATGCCACAAAATACACAGCTTAATTTTTCCAATGGCGGCCTTGATGTTGCCCTCTATTCAACAAAAAAAAGCCGTACCCGTTAAGGGGTACGGCTTTTTAAATTACGTTGATCACAACACGGTTATTCTGTGGTCAGACTACTGCCAACATGGCCCACATTACCAATGCCACTTAGCGCAAAAGTAAACATAATCGCCTCATCATCTAAACGATCACGATAGCTAATAAAGCAGCTCCAGCATTGGGCACGGTACTCAAGACTGATAAGATTTTCGAGTCTTTGTTTATCACCAAGGTCGTAGCGATACTCATACTTAGCATACACCGGCTTCAACAGATCAATATCGATTGTCGCAGCAAGGTATTCCGAGGTAACTTCGGTGTAACGATACGCAGCGGAAAAACCGACATCATCAGAATAACGGGCACCTGTTTCAGCATTGAATTTAGTAAATTCATTGCGGTGCGGATCATAGCTTAAATCGACATCAACAATCCATTTTGCGGTAGGGCGTAAAATGAGTTCGGTGCGAATATCAGAGAAACGATCCTCGCCCTCTTTCTCCTCACGGTCACGGCGGCTGAGCCAAAAATCATGACTTTGAGACAAACGCAAATAACCGAGCTCTCGGTAAGTTGGTCGATTACTTTCTTCAACAAAACGGCCAATAAAACGGTTAACTAAAGCATATTCCACTTCATTTCTGTTTTCGATACGATCTGTTGAATCAAAATAAGGCAGATCTTCCTGCTTGGTATTTGGAGTATAATAGTAGGTCACTTCAGGCTCAATACTATGCTTAACTTTGGTCAGTCCCTGAGTACGACCTAAATCGAATACACGTGAGACACGAGCCGAAAAGCGCGTTGAGAAATCAACATTTTCTGCATGTTCAAAGCCAGGTCCTTCGCTTGAGGTCCAGTACAAACGCTCACGACAGCCAACTTCTGGTTCAACCTCTAAGATATTTCCTGGCTGAAAAAATGCGGACAAAGCAGGACGCATATCAACGCGCTCGCCCTTAAGTCCCTCACGCCGCCAAAAGTAGGTGGAAGTTGAATCAAAGCTAAAATAAAAGGGGCTATTACCGAGACGGGTGCGATTATAGTCCAACTGGATTTCAGGTAAGCGTTGCAAGGTGGTATCATTATCAGCATTGAGCTCAAGGTCTTTGGTGTAGAGGATTTGTCCCGTTAATGACAAATTCCCCCAGCGACGACTTAGGGCAATGGTCGATTCAACCTCATCCTTATCGTATTCCTCAGCGATCTCACCAAAATCTTCGAAATACTCACGATCACTGACGTATTCAACATCAGCACTAAAGCGGACATCACCAGCCAATGTTCCAAGGTGGTCCCAACGGTAGGCAAAGCGATCATCTAGATCACTAAAATCTGAATCACCATTGCTTGAAACATAATAGATATTGGCGACACCTTCATTATCATCACCAAACACATAGCGATACTGAAGTCCAGTACCGACCCCCATGTCTGAGAAATAATCAAGATACAAAGTGGCATCCATGTTGCGTCCCATCACTTGATAGTAAGCCAGGGATATCTGTGCACCGCGCTCAGCGGAATAGCCAAACATCGGCAATAAAAAACCAGACTCACGTTTGTCGCTAACAGGATAGGCTAAGTAGGGGACATAGAGGACAGGAATATCATAGAGATAAAACTTAACATGCTTAGCTCGTGCAAATCCTCCGACGGTTACGTCAAGTTCTCTTGCTCCAAACTTCCACGCGGGAACATCACCATCACACGTAGTAAATGTACCATTTTTTATCCGATAACTTGCTTCGCCAAGCTTGCTAATTTCATCGCCTGAAATATGGAAATTATACGCAGCAATAAAACCGTGAGCATATTGAGCAACACCAACGCCAGTTTTAATGTTGACATTCATCGACTCACCAGCGAGAGTTCCACCTAGATCGTCAAGCACGGCATTACCAACAGCATCGGCATCACCGGTCAGGGTGTTGTAATGAACTTGATCAGCCTGTAGTCGAGTCTGGTCTTGCTGTAAGTCAACTTGACCTTGGGCAGAGTAAACTGACGTAGCCTTGTCAAAATCGAGCTCATCAGCCTGAATCGATACAGGACTATCACTTTGGTCAAAATCGCGTGCGATTGCTGATGTGGTCAGCAGACAAACGACACACAAAACCCCTACCACAATACGATAACTAAGCTTTACACCGTGCATAACATCATTCACCTACAGAGTTCAAATATTCACGACAGGCTGCCACCAAAAACAACGATCCGGCAACAACGACAATTTCCCCATGTAAACAATCTTGTTGTGCAGCTTGGAGGGCCAAACCAATATTGCAATAATTTTGAGCTTCAACGCCGATAGCTTTAACCTGTTGTTGTACACTATCAAGAGGATAAGGTTCCTCCACTGGTGGTGCAACACCATAAAACTTTTGCGTCAACGGCAGTAGCGCATTAAGAATCGCAGGAACATCCTTGTCAATTTTAAATCCACCAACCCAACGTATATGACGCAACTCCTGCGAGACTAAGTACTCCGCAAGCACCTTCGCGCCAGCAATGTTATGTGCACCATCAAGGAGCACGGCAGGATCAACGTTAGGCCACCACTCCAGTCGACCAGGCCAGAAAGCTTGACTAATCCCTTGCTTAACAGCAGCATTCGCAACGGGAAAGCCTTGCCCAGCAAGAACCTCTAAGGTCATCAGTGCAACCGCAGCATTGTCCCCCTGATGAGCACCGACAAGCTTCGGCTTTAACCCCGGCCAACGGTTGCACGGAGTCGTTACAGTGAAACACCCACCAACAGGTTCACACTTAAAATCTTTACCGCTCACCCAAGTATCGCAATGATTCTTCACAGCGATGTCACGGAGAAGTTGCTCCACTTCAAGTTGTTGTGGGCCAATCACCACAGGGGTGCTCGACTTAATGATCCCGCCCTTTTCTGCGGCAATATCGGCAAGGTTATCACCTAAATAGCTGACATGATCACGGCTGACGGGAGTGATCACTGAAACGAGAGGCTGAACCACATTAGTGGCATCGAGCCGCCCTCCCATGCCAACTTCAAGCAACACAATATCCACATTTTGACGTGCGAAGTAAAGCAAAGCTAAGGCTGTAGTAAACTCAAAGAACGTAGCTTGACAATGTGTGTTTTTATCACGAAGTTCTTCAACAAGGGTGGTCAAATCATCATCGTCGATGGCCTGACCGTTAACGGTGATCCGTTCGTTAAACTCATGAAGGTGGGGCGAGGTATAGGTGCCAACGCGATAACCAGCTTGCGTCAGAATTTCACGCATAAAGGTACAAACAGAACCTTTACCATTTGTTCCAGCCACGTGGACAATCCCATAACTGTTTTGGGGATTGTCCACTGACTGTAACAGTTCATAGCTATTTTCAAGACCGAGTTTGATCCCGAACATCTGGAGCCCGTAGAGAAACTCCAATATGTCATTTTTAGCCATATCAGTTCTTCGTAAAGATTCGCAGAACTTGTGAAAGGCGAGCTTTCATCTCTTTTCGCCGAACAATCATATCAATCATTCCGTGCTCAAGTAAGTACTCGGAACGTTGAAAGCCTTCAGGAAGTTTTTGCCGGATCGTTTGCTCGATAACGCGTGGGCCAGCAAAGCCGATCAACGCCCGTGGTTCCGTCATATTGATATCGCCCAACATTGCAAAACTGGCAGTAACACCGCCTGTCGTTGGATCAGTCAGTACGGAAATAAACGGTAAGCCTGCTTCTTTAAGCTTCGCTAAGGCTGCACTGGTTTTTGCCATTTGCATCAGAGATAAAATACTCTCTTGCATCCGAGCGCCACCGGAACAGGAAAAGATGATGACGGGTGCCTGTGTTTCAAGCCCTTTTTCAATCGCGCGAGTAAGTTTTTCGCCAACAACAGAGCCCATACTGCCACCCATGAAGCTAAAATCGAACACAGAAACCACAACAGGCAGGTTATCAATCGTACCACTACCGCAAATGACCGCATCGCCGCCGCCGGCTTTTGCCACCGAGGCCTTAATACGATCTTTGTATTTTTTGGAATCTTTAAATTCTAGAAAATCAATGGATTCTAGCCCCGCGTCCATCTCGACGAATGAACCTTCATCAAGAACCAAATCAATCCGATCTTTGGCACTAATACGGAAATGATAATCGCATTTTGGGCAAACGTTGAGGTTTCGCTCAATCTCTTTTGCATAGATAATTTCGGCGCAATTTTTACATTTTGTCCAGATACCTTCAGGTATTTGAACAGTCTTTTTTGCAACAGGCGTAATAGGTGCCTTTGATTTTCTAAACCACGACATGAGTTACCTCACTTAAGTAAGATCTGTCGCTCGAAGAATTCCCTGTTTAAGGCCATCAACGAATTGATAAACTTCTTCAAGCAAACGAGATGAATCAGCATTGTGCTTAATAACATTAACGAGAGCGCTTCCAACCACAACGGCATCGGAAAAACGTGCAATAGACTCTGCATCCTCAGCGGTGGTAATGCCGAAGCCAACGGCCACCGGTACTGGGCTTAGATCACGTAAACGCTTAACTTGTGCTTCAATTGAAGCGCCATCAACTTTTGTTGTTCCAGTGACACCCGTCATCGACACATAATAAACAAAGCCACACGCTTGAGATAACAACTGTTCTGTTCTCAGCGCTGGTGTTGTCGGTGCTAATAACGTTATCAGATGAATCCCCTGTGGCTCCAAATAGGTGCACAATTCATCTTTTTCTTCAGGAGGGAGATCAACGAGGAGTACCCCATCGACACCCGCATTTTTAGCCTGCTCAGCAAAAAGTTTCGTTCCATAGCGTAAGATCGGATTGTAATATCCCATCAAAACAATTGGAACTTGAGTCCGTAACCGAACACGTTCAACTAATGCTAGAACACCTTTGAGCGTTGTCCCCGCAGCAAGAGCCCTTTCAGATGCAGCTTGAATTGTTGGTCCATCGGCCATCGGATCGGAAAAAGGCATGCCGAGTTCGATGATATCTGCACCAGCATCAACAAGAGTATAAATAATCTGCTCTGTTGTCTCCAGGTTGGGATCACCAGCGGTAACAAAAGGGATCAGTGCTGCTTGTTGACGCTCTTTAAGTTGTCTAAATGTCTGTTCTATCCGCCTCACTCTATCCCCTTGTTCTATCAATCAAATTCAATAATTTGATCTCAATTCAACCTTTACATAATCGCATGAGTGTAATTCATTAGCGGGTTCGCTTTCAACCGTTTTCTCATCACAATGATGCTGTTAGCAACACAACGCCGGATAACCGACCGTTTACATTGACTTAAATATTGTTATGGCCGGTCAAATATCTCTTTAGCTTGCGCAAGTACTGCGTGGAACAGTTGCGGAGTAATGCGCCGAGTCTGGACATTATAACGACTCGTATGGTAGCTGGCGAGTAAGTACTGACCATTCGGTAATCGATAGGCCTCATTATGCTTGAAAGGATAATCGGCTATTCGTTCAACCAGACCAACCTCTTTCAAAAGACGCAACACACTCATAAACGCATCACGGCCCAATGCTAAAATCACCTTCACCTGAGATAGTTGCTGCCATTCTTGTTTCAAATAGGAGCGACAGGTATTAAACTCGGCACTCGTTGGCTTGTTATCGGGTGGGACACATTTTACCGCGTTACTGATGTACAGATCATGCAGAATCAAGCCATCGTCACTATCGCACGCAACAGCTTGGTTACTAAACCCTGCCTGATAGATGAGCGGGTACATAAAATCTCCCGCGCCATCGCCAGTAAAAGGCCGACCAGTTCTATTGGCACCATGCGCACCTGGTGCGAGGCCAACAAGCCATACTCGTGCAGCAAGATCACCGAAACCTGATACCGGATGATTCCAATAGTCGGCACGATTGCGGCCAGACTTAGGCGGTAACTGTGCAAGGTAATGAACGAGTCGTGGACAACGCGTACACTCGTACAAACTGAGCAAATCCAATTGTGCCAACGACACTATGGTTTCTTCCCAGATGGGGACGATGGTTTGCGCCGCCGCGGACGCGCACTTGAGGGTTTATGTCCCGCTGACTTACCCGCTTGTTTACGATGGGGTGGTGTTTTCTTCTTAAGCTGAGGTCGTTGATATTTCCAGCGGAACAATGCCTCCGCAGGAATTTCACTCGGGATTTTAGCGCTAATGTATTCCTCAATAGCAGGCAAGTGAAAGACAAGGTTTTCATCGGCCATGGTAATGGCAAGTCCCGATGCGCCGGCACGTGCAGTACGACCAATACGATGAACATAGTCTTCTGCATCTTGCGGAACATCGTAATTAACAACATGGGTCACATCATCAATATGAATCCCACGCGAAGCGACATCGGTAGCAACAAGGATATTCAATTTACCATCTTTAAACTCTTGAAGAATTCGCATCCGCTTTGCTTGCGAGATATCGCCAGAAATTTGAGCAGCCTTAAAATTATTCGCCTGCAACACTAAGGTGACATACTCGGTCTCACGCTTGGTATTGGCAAACACCATCACTCGACCAGCCGCCATGGGTTCATCGAGAAGACCAATCAACAACGGCAATTTCTCTTTCATGCCGACATGATAAACAATCTGGTCCACCCGTTCAGCGGTAACTTGTTCAGGTTCGATATCAACCTTTTCGGCATTGTTCATAAAGTCATAAGCCAACTCCATGACTCGTGGTGACAATGTCGCTGAAAACAACATGGTTTGCCGTTTATCAAATGACGGCAAGCGACGTAATATAAAGCGTAGATCACTAATGAAGCCCATGTCGAACATCCGATCTGCTTCATCAATAACAAGGACCTCAATATGGTTAAACGAAAAGACCTTCTGCTTGGCGTAATCAATTAAACGACCAGGGGTCGCAACGATCACATCAACACCATCCTGAAGTGCTTTCCGTTGCTTCTCATAATCTACGCCACCAAATACCGGCAGTATTTTCATTCCACACGCACCACCCAGCCCCTTAGCATCTTCACAAATCTGCACGACAAGTTCTCGTGTCGGTGCGACGATTAAAGCGCGGGGATTTGTTGAGGTGCTCTGACGTTTTTTCAGCAATTTCGTAAACAGTGCGATCAAGAACGCCGCAGTTTTACCTGTGCCAGTTTGGGCTTGCGCCGCAACATCTTTACCCAATAACGCCAACGGGATTGCTTGCTCTTGTACGGGTGTCAACTCTTCGAAGCCAAGTGCTACAACGCCCTGTTGCACCTCTTCGGGTATTTCAAGTTCGGTAAAACGCATAAGTAAACTCCCGCTATAATTTCACATTAAAGGCTTCGGCAACAGTGTGTATATCCTTGTCGCCGCGACCTGATAAACAGACAGCAATGGTTTGATCAGCCCTCATTTTAGGCGCAAGCTTGATCACTTCAGCAATTGCATGAGCGCTCTCAAGGGCGGGGATAATCCCCTCCAACTGTGTTAGCATTTTAAACCCATCGAGTGCTTCGTCATCGGTTACAGCACAATATTCCGCTCGTTTTATCTCATGCAGCAATGCGTGCTCAGGGCCAACACCAGGATAATCAAGACCAGCACTGATTGAATGGGCGTGCTCAATCTGCCCATCGTCATCTTGAAGTAGGTAGGTTTTATTGCCGTGTAGAACCCCCACATGTCCAGCACTGATACTGGCTGCGTGCTTATCCGTATCCATACCAAGACCCGCTGCTTCAACACCAACTAGGCGAACCTCTTTATCATTAATAAAGGGATAAAACAGCCCCATAGCATTTGATCCGCCACCGATACAGGCCAAAGCGACATCGGGCAAAGCACCTTCAATTTCAAGCATCTGCTGTCGAGTTTCGCGACCAATAACAGACTGAAAATCACGCACAATCTGAGGATAAGGATGGGGGCCTGCAACAGTGCCGATGACATAAAAGGTATCTCGTACATGTGTAACCCAGTGACGCAGGGCATCATTCATAGCATCTTTAAGCGTTGCCGTACCGCTGGTAACACCATGTACCGTGGCGCCTAATAGTTTCATACGAAAAACGTTAAGCGATTGACGTCGAATATCTTCTGTCCCCATAAACACATCACACTCAAGACCAAAACGAGCAGCAACCGTTGCCGTAGCGACACCATGCTGACCCGCGCCAGTCTCAGCGATCACTTTCTTTTTAC
>MAXR01000120.1 GCA_001751155.1 Desulfuromonadales bacterium C00003068
ATCAAAAACTGGAATGCCATCAACATGGATACCACCCTTGCCCGGCGTTACACCAGCAACAATATTGCTGCCATAATCGCGGCATTCTCGGGTATGGAACAACCCTGTTTTACCTGTCATCCCCTGAACAATAATTTTAGATTGTGCATTGACTAATATCGACATGGCTATTCTCCATTAAGCGTTGCTTGAGGATTGGGCTTCACCTTGCATCATGGCCACAATGCGCTCGGCACCGTCACCAAGGAAATCAGTGCACTCAACATTCAGTCCTGATTCCTTGAGCAATTCCTTGCCCTCTTCAACCATAGAGCCATCCATGCGCACGACAATGGGCAGATGGCAATCCACATCACCAGCCGCCTCAATGATCCCTTGCGCGATGACATCGCAGCGCATAATACCACCAAAGATATTAACAAATACCGCTTCAACATCATCATCTTGCAAAATTATTTTAAACGCTTCAGCGACTTTTTCACGCGTCGCGCCGCCGCCTACATCCAGAAAGTTAGCCGGCTCGCCGCTATTCTCTTTTAGCACATCAAGGGTTGCCATGGCCAAACCAGCACCGTTAACCATACAGCCAATATTACCATTGAGCTTGATATAGGCCAGATCAAACTTCCCCGCACTGATCTCCAATGGATCAAGTTGCGAGTAATCTTGCATCTCATGGTATTCCCAGTGACGGAAGATGGCATTATCGTCAAAATTGATTTTCGCATCCAGAGCGAGCAACCAGCCTGCTTTCGTCACCACCAGCGGGTTAATCTCCAGCAGTGAACAATCTTTATCTAAGCAGCAACGGTATAGGTTAAGGATCAGTTGGACACAGTCTTCAGCAATCGCACCACTAAGACCGAGTTTCAACGCAACGCCTCGCGCCTCATACGAACGTAATCCAGTATAAGGATCAATGGTCAGAGTATGAATTTTTTCAGGTGCTGTTTCAGCAACCTCTTCAATATTGACACCACCTTCTGATGAAGCGATCAAGCAATAGCGTGACGTTTGACGATCTAACGTAATCGACAGATAATACTCTCGACCCACCTCAACGGTTTCTTCAACCAGAATTCGCCGAACCTTTAGACCTTCTGGGCCAGTTTGATGAGTGACCATCCGCTTACCAAACAACTCCTTGGCAATCTCATGCGCCTGCTCTGGATGATGGGCAACTTGAACCCCACCAGCCTTACCACGACCGCCAGCATAAATCTGTGCCTTAACAACGCAACGACCACCGAGCATTTTGGCTGCCCGTTCCGCTTGATCAGCGGTCACCGTCACTCGACCCCGAGGTACGGGAATATCGAATGTAGCGAGAATTTCTTTTGCCTGATACTCGTGAATGTTCATGAAGCCCCCATGTTAAAAAAAAGGATTTTCTTCACCCAAACTAAAAATTTCAAGAATTGATGGTAACAGCCAACACTGCGAGCGTATACGATAAAAACATCAATTCTAGGTCTTAATTATCCCTCGACCCATAAAAACAAAAAAAAAACAATAAAAACTTGCAACAATCTAAAGTTTTAGCCTATACTATAAGGCTCGCTAAATAATTAGCGAAAAACATATTGTATACATTTAAGAAAGCAAGGCCTCCCCCCATGACATTACCCGCTGATTTTGAAGCCCTAGGTGTTGACGAAAATTTACTCAAAGCATTAACTGACCTTGGCTACAAAGAACCATCGCCCATCCAAGAGAAAAGTATCCCCATCCTACTTGAGGGTAAAAACCTTCTTGGCACGGCTCAAACAGGCACGGGAAAAACAGCCGCATTTGCACTACCCTTACTAGCACGCATTGATGCCAGCCAACGCTACCCTCAAATGCTGGTATTAGCCCCAACTCGTGAGCTAGCCATTCAAGTTTCTGAAGCAATTCAGTCTTTCGCTAAATACCTACCACGCATTAAAGTACTCGCCGTGTATGGTGGACAGCCAATGTACCAACAACTTAAAGCGCTTAACAGTGGCGTGCAAGTCGTTGTCGGCACCCCGGGTCGCATCATGGACCACATGAAACGTGGCAGTCTCAAACTTGAGCGCGTTGGTGCTGTTGTTCTGGATGAAGCGGACGAAATGCTACGCATGGGCTTTATCGACGATGTTGAATTCATTTTAGGTGCCACACCGCCGACATGCCAATGTGCACTGTTTTCGGCCACCATGCCTCCAGCAATCCGTCGCGTGGCTAAAAAATATCTCGGTGATGCACAAGAGGTTCAAATCGCCTCACGCACCTCAACCGTTGACCAAATTGAGCAACACTACCTCATGATGCGCAGCAATCAAAAGTTTGACGTATTGAGCCGCATTCTTGAAGCAGAAGATTATAATGGCACCATCATTTTTGTGCGCACCAAAACAGCAACCACAGAACTGGCTGAAAAACTAGAAGCCCGTGGCCTTTCTGCATCCCCACTCAATGGCGACCTCAGTCAACAAATTCGTGAGCGCACCATTGATCGCCTAAAGCGCGGACAGATTGACATTATCGTTGCCACTGATGTTGCCGCTCGTGGCCTCGATGTAGAACGTATCAGTCACGTATTTAACTACGATATCCCTTTCGACACCGAAGCCTATATTCACCGCATTGGCCGTACGGGTCGCGCTGGACGTAAAGGTAAAGCGATTCTATTTGTTTGCCCACCAGAGCGCCGACTACTTAAAACAATTGAACGTGCGACAAAACGGGAAATCCCCATTATGCCCATCCCATCTGGGGACCTCATTGGGGCGCGCCGCATTGAAACGTTTAAGAAAAAGTTACACAACACGCTTGAGCACCAAACACTGCAACCAATGCGTGAACTGATTCAAGCAATTGCTAAAACAGACGAGATCGACATGACCGATCTTGCTGCAGCTCTTGCCCATCAACTACAAGAGAAAAACACCCTGTTCCCGAAATTAGCCAATATTCAAACGCCATCACTGGATGATCGTAAACAACGTGGCAACACGGGTCGCGATAGAGACCGTGGTGAACGGGGAGAGCGGGAGCGTAACACCGAACCGATGACCCGCTACCGTATTGCCGTCGGCCGCAAACACAATATCACCCCACGTGATATCGTTGGTGCATTCACCAATGAGGGTCGCATTAACATTCGCACCATCGGTCGGATTAGCTTATTTACCGAGCACACCACAGTTGAACTGGCTGCCAGCTTGTCAGAAAAAGAGGTCAAACAACTGCAAGGGATCAAGCTTCGCCAGCACGATATTAAAATTCAAGAGATGTCGGGTAGCGCAGCACCACGCGAGAAAAAGCCATTCAAAAAAAGCCCACCACGGGCTGATCGTGACAAGGGCGCACCAAGCGCACGTAAAAAGAGTGCAAGCAAACCATTTGTTCCTAAACGTCATAGCTAGATAACGTTTCCAAATACAAACAAAAAGCCCCCAATATTTTGAATATTGGAGGCTTTTTTGTTTAGGATTTAAATTCGATCAAGCGGATCAATTCACTCACATTGAAAAAAGCTCCTGTAAGCACTGAATCATATTATCTTGAGTGCGAGCAGGTAAAACTCCAAGCTTTCGAATCAATCGACATTTATCAACTGCGCGCATTTGGTCGAGCAGAATCAATCCTGTTTTCCCTTTAAAAGCACATGGGATCCGCGTGGGAAAATCGAACCCTTTTGAGGTCATGGGAGCGACAATCGTTGTTCTTAATGAAATCATCTCGTCAGGAGAAAGGATAACACAGGGTCTGGTTTTCCTTGTTTCACTCCCCTGAGTCGGATCGAGCTGAATAAGCCAAACCTCGAAACGATGCACCGCCACAGGAACTACCATTCCCATTCTTCACCATCATCAATAAGGGGAGCATCTAACCATTCACGATCGACAGACTCATCCTTTTCACATTGTAAAACACGATCAAATTTTTCCTTCCACCCAGCCCTTACATTTTCAATTGGCGCAATCAGCAGTCCCGCGTCGACAACCTTAAACACCAGCTCTTTATTTTCAAGATGTGCTTGTTCAATAATTGCCTTAGGGATTCGCACCCCCTGTGAATTTCCAATCCGTACCAATGTTGTCATAACACCCTCCCTCTCAATTCAACCACAGTACCTACATTGTAATCACGTGAATAAAACAAGTCAAGGGTAGACAAATAGGATATTAAAGCAATCGCTTAATCTTTATTTAATACAGGCAGTATCCAGCCTCACCGGGGGCTGTCCCAAACGTTTGCGGCGAAACTACACCGAATCAATTTAATATGAGGAGTATCCCTATTTTGCTCATATTTGTTGTAAAATAAGGAGTGTATTTACAGTATGTTATGAATTCACATTGAGCTCGTCATCAACGTTATATCTGACACACGATCAAAGATAACTTCCTGTTGACTTGCCCTGACCGCATACCTGAAAAACCAATCAGGACGCGGTAGGTCGAGCCCTACAATTATCGTGTACAGGTGTTGCAGGTAATCATCCACCACTTATATCCATTCAACGACAAGCAGTTTCGAGGCTAATTTTCGGTGAAAATGTGTATCACGTTAAAGGTGTCGCTCAAAATCCATTTTTTTATGAAGAATTCGAACAACATTGATTCCATCATCTGTTAATTTAAAAAAGAAAACGTGAAAGCCTGTACGTGTTTTACGATATCCTTTTCTTACATAACCAATGTCCAAAGACGTTGAGGGATCAATAATTAGTCCTTGCATTGATGTCCACAACTTTTGCATGTATCTTTCAGCCTGTTCAAGGCCCCATTCTTGATAAGTGTAATCCCATATCCCACTAAGGTCTAATTTAGCTTTGGGAGATAAGTGGATTAGACTCACAATGAAAGCCTCTTCTTTTTGTTAGCAATAAATGCATCCATGTCAAAAACGTCAGAAGGGCCTGAATTTTCGCCTTCAATTAAGGCTTGCCGTAAGTGTTCTAGCCTCATATGATCCCGTCGAATGAGGTCTCGAATATAGTCAGAATAATTCGAGTACCTCCCGTTTTGAACGCACTCCTCAACCCAATTTTTCATCTGATCTGGTAACGAAACATTCATGGTTGCCATGTGATTCTCCTTTTCATCCATTTTGTGAAAGTATGACAAAGTTTGTCAAAAAGGTCAAACTATCGAAGAATCCTTCACCACGATAGGGCCCCCATTTTGTTGACGGGAAATCTTCCATGAAAACAAGCAGGACGTTGTTGCAGATAGCGTTTGCTTTAATTATTGACCATATGCAACGTTGTTGACGCAGCGAACAAGGGACAAATTAGACATGACATTCAACGATTCTACCCAAAAACACCTTGGGGGAGGTACAAACAACCTTTGATCACAACGAATTAAGCAACTGCATATACTCCTGCATGGTTTGCAATGAAGCCATGGTACTCTTATAAAGGAGCCAACTAACCACCAGCACGGCCACCGTTACCACAATTTTGCGTACCAACGGTGTTTGTGGTCGCAACCAAACTAGGGGCAACGCCAACGGGCCGACACAACCAAGGGCCATAACGACGGTAGCGGTACGCAAATGCCACGGTTCAAGTTGGCGACTCTTTACGTGATGACGGGGACGATCTAAAAACTCACCACAGTGCTTGCACTTTATGGCAGCATCTTGAATCTCTTCGGCACAAAAGGGGCATTTTTTCATCGACTCGCCTCACGCTCGGCCTGACAGTTCAAACAAAAAGGGGCTTCAGGGCGCGCCTTTAGTCGACCAGGGCCGATCTCCTCTTCACAGGCAACACAAACACCGTACTCGGCACGACTCATTCGCAACAAGGCGGCCTCAATCTGCACAAGACGCTGCTCGGTGGCGCGTCGATTAGCTTGCGCCATACTTTGTTGCTGCATCTCGTCCATACGCGACAATCGACCAATGGGCTTATCAAGATCAATGGGTTGCACTTGCTCAGCGCTATTACGCAACAGAGCCTTGAGCTGGTCGCGTAATCGTAGCAACTGCTGATGCAACTCATGACATTGTATCGTGGTCAACTCATCCACCGCGATTACTTGCTCTTTTCCCAGTCGGCCATAAATTTAGCAATCCCTACATCAGTGAGGGGATGCTTGGCGAGCTGCTTCATCACCGAAAATGGGATGGTGCAGATATCTGCAGCAACCAACGCTGAGTTGAGGATATGGAGAGGACTACGCACCGAAGCGACAATAATTTTTGTCGTATAGCCATAGTTATCAAAAATAGTGCGGATCTGATCAACTCCGTCAAGACCGTCATGGCCAACATCATCTAAACGACCGACAAATGGAGACACATAGGTGGCACCAGCTTTGGCCGCAAGTAATGCCTGTAAAGGGGAAAAAATCAAAGTAACGTTGATTTTAATTCCTTCAGCACTAAAAATTCGTGTCGCTTTCAAGCCCTCTTCGGTCATCGGCACTTTGATAACGATATTAGGATGAATCTTCGCTAGTTCACGACCTTCACTCACCATACCTTCAGCATCTAAGGCAATCACCTCGGCGGAGATTGGCCCATCAACAATATTGGTGATCTCTGTAATAACCTCTTTAAAATCGCGGCCACTCTTTGCGATCAATGAGGGGTTCGTTGTTACACCATCGACTAAACCTAGAGCATTCGCCTGACGGATCTCATCCACTTCAGCTGTATCAATAAAAAATTCCATCGTCGTCCTCCATTTAATCTACTTAAAATTAGTCACTACTGTTTCTTATACGCTTCAAGGCATGTCTCATCACACAGGTAATAGACTTCACCAGACCTCTTTTTGCGAATCGCATCTGATTGCGCTACATAGGTTCCACAATGAGCACAGGGAACCATCTGATCTGGGTCAATTTTCGTT
>MAXR01000121.1:0-14567 GCA_001751155.1 Desulfuromonadales bacterium C00003068
CCGTTCGACAAGGGTGAACGGTGGGATCAGTATTGCCTATGTGATGGCGTCGCAAAAAGTCCACCCACCTGCGTTGCAGCGTTTGTTCAAGACTTCGACATACAACCTGTATGCCTTCACCCTTGAACAACCACTACGCCTTGGGGGACGAAGTTTTTGCTTAGCCATCTATTTCGTTTTTGCGAGTGCATCATTGGAGGTGTCACGCTGATAGTGCTGTTTCTTTTCATCGAGCAGCATACTGAATGGAACCCCTTCGCTGAGTGTGTAACCACAGCCTTCGGGTAATGCGCCACCGCAGAAGAAGATGGCTTTGTTGGGAAAGTCACGACATAGCTGCGGTCGGTTTTCGTAATCTTGACAGCGGTTGTCGCTGCCAAGTTTGGTGCAGTTGAAGACCAGGAGCCGCTGCGGGTCGCGGCCACTGATCTCAAAACGGGCGAAGGCAGGATGGCTTTTTACCAATGCGTTAAAGTCGCGCTTTGACCTCAACCATTTTTTGCCTGATTGCAGTTGTAAACGACGGCAACACGCGCCACATTGGCGGCATTGCCCCGTTAAAATCAACTCTTTTCCTGTGCGGCGCAGTCGCCAGTGCCGCCACCATCCGGCAATAGACAGCATCTACAGGTTTAATTTTTTAGCAACAAAGTCGATATCTTTGTCACCGCGACCACTTAGGTTGATCAGGATTCTCTTGCCGGGCATCTGTGGCGCAACACGCATGGCGTAGGCGACAGCATGAGCACTTTCAAGGGCCGGGATAATCCCTTCTGTGCGCGATAGGGCTAAAAAGGCTTCGATGCACTCGCTATCTGTGGCGCTGTGGTAGTTGACACGACCGATATCTTTTAGGTGGCTGTGTTGTGGGCCAACGCCGGGATAGTCAAGACCTGAAGCAATGGAATAGACTGGCAGCGGTTCGCCAGCATCATCTTGCAAAACATAGCAGCGCATGCCGTGTAGCACGCCTGGAGAGCCTAGAGTCATGGTTGCTGCGTGATCAGGAGTGTCGAGGCCTAACCCTGCGGGTTCAACGCCAACCAGTTCGACATCATCGTCAAGAAATGCCGTGAATAGGCCTATTGCGTTACTACCACCACCTATGCAAGCAACGAGGGTATCGGGTAGCTCGCCAGTCATCTCTTGAAATTGCTGACGCGCCTCAATGCCGACAATTTGTTGAAAATCACGTACCATCTGTGGGAAGGGGTGGGGGCCAACCACGGAACCGATGGCGTAGAAAAAGTGTTGTGGATCGCGTAAATATTCTTCAAAGGCGCTATCGACAGCATCTTTGAGGGTTTTTGTTCCGCGTTCGACGGAGATCACCTTTGCGCCCATGATTTTCATCCGGGTAACGTTGGGAGCTTGTTTGGCAATATCCACCGCGCCCATGTGAATCTCACATTCAATCCCTACCAGCGCACAGGCTGCCGAGAGGGCAACGCCATGTTGTCCTGCGCCTGTTTCGGCGAGTATTTTAGTTTTACCCATCCTCTTGGCTAACAGTGCTTCGCCAAGGCAGTGGTTGATTTTATGCGCGCCAGTATGGTTTAAGTCTTCGCGCTTTAGGTAGATCTCAGCACCACCGAGTTGGGCACTGAGGCGGCGACAGAAATAAACAGGGCTGGGGCGACCAACATAATGGCGTTGCAGATCGTGTAACTCCAGCTTAAATTCGTCTGAATCTTTAATCTCGTTATACGAGTGATAGATCTCATCCATCACCTGCTTGAGCTCAGGTGGAATCTCCTGACCGCCATAGGCGCCGAAAAAACCTTCAGTTGTTGGAGAGTTGATATTGTCGGGTGTTTGATTCATTGAATTAACTCCTTAACCATCTAATTTGTTTTTGCGAGACCATCTTAGTTTGGTCCATGGCATTTAGTGCGACGGCGGTCTTCACGTTGCTGTTGATAGCCCGAGGGGGTGTATTTATTGTACGCAATGCGGATACCGAGAACCAGCAATGCACTACAGACGCCGATGATGGCGCTGTACAATGGTGGCGAAATCAATGCGACCCGAATAATAAGGGTGGCGATAGCGAAGCCACTATTGCGAAAAGCGACGCGGTAACTTGAGCCATAGCGCATTGAGATCAGCATGATGAGAATATCGCTGAAAATCAACAGGGTATAGAATGACTCAAAGGTCTTGTTTGGTAGGCCATGAAACAGTGAAAACCACCAATTCATCCCTAAAATAACCAAGAAGCCAGCAAGCATCACTAGGGCGATTAACTTTTTTATGACAATGAAGGTTGCTGTATCCCGGTCGTCATTATTGAGCGGTTTTTGTTCAATTTGGCGATAGTAAAAGCTTAAAATGATAAAGATGAGCAATGAACCAAGGGCAAGGGCACCAATGTCGACCATGAAGTGGGACATCTCGCGCCAAACGATCGGCTCGTGGAGCTTCGAAATCTCTTTGAAAATATCACGTAATAATACCAGCGATAAAATTTCTACCTGTTTACCCACCGAAACTGAGACTGAATAAACAAGGCTAAAGAGTAAGCTAAGGACCTCAAATGCTAGCAGAACCGTAAACACCAGTTCGATGGCTGTTAGATGACTGGTCGGCGTGAGCGCGGCAACGGCCTCAGGCAATAGGTTGAAGCGGTTGAGTTGAATCCCTGCAAGGCCGAAGATAAAGACCATGACGAGCAGATTACCGACGTTACGTTGACCCTTTGCCCCTTCAAAGGCGTGCTCGATTTTATCAAAAACACAATTAACTGACGTATGGAATGGGTGGAGAACCATTGTTCTCTCCTCGTCTGAGTGGGAAGTTAGTGGCGCAGAACACACAGAACGATAAGGTCTTTCTCTTCGCATTCGAGGAGAAATTTTTGCCGTGCCTGTGCGGGGTATTCAGCCTCTACCAGCGCTTCGCCGTATTCGGTCCCTTTTTGGTAATGAACTTCAAAAGTGGTCATGATTTGGTACTCGTTTCATTCAGAGGTGTTTCAAGGTGCTGGTCAGTGGTGATCGCTCACCACCGACCAACGTCGTGTCTTATATGATGGCGTCGCAAAAAGTCCGCCCACCTGCGTTGCAGTGTTTGTTCAAGACTTCGACATACAACATGTATGCCTTCACCCTTGAACAACCACTACGCCTTGGGGGGCGAAGTTTTTGCTTAGCCATCTAATTTGTTTTTGCGAGATCATCTTATATTGCAGACTTATTTAGCGGGTGAGAACTCATTGCTGGTAAAGTTTTGTGTAGCAAAGTAGTCGGCCTCAGTCTCCGCGCGGCGGATTAACTCTACCGTGCCGTTGCTGCGCAGTAATAGCTCTTGTGGCCGCAGGCGACCGTTGTACTGAAAGCCCATCGCATGACCGTGAGCGCCTGAATCGTGGATTGCAAGCAGATCGCCCTCATCAATTTTTGGTAATTGACGCTGGACAGCGAATTTATCGTTGTTCTCGCACAGAGATCCCACCACATCGTAGGTAGTGTCAGCGGCTTGATCTTGTTTGCCAACAACATCAATGTGATGATACGCCTCATATAGTGCCGGTCGCATTAACGCCGACATGCACGCATCGACACCCACATATTGACGATAGGTATCTTTAAAGTTGATCGCCTTGGTCACTAAGCAACCATGGGGGCCAGTCATGAATCGACCGCTCTCCATGTACATGCGCGGGACAAAACCGTGCTCAGCTTTAAACGCATCAAATAGCGCGGTGATCTCTTGCGCCATGGTGTCAATGTCAAGAGCACTTTGCTCGGGTTGGTAAGGGATACCGAAACCACCACCGATGTTGACAAATTCAAACTCAATATCGAGTTCGCTCTTCACCAACTCAGCAAGAGAGAGAACCATGCGTGAGGTCTCCACCATGTAGCTGTAATCCAGTTCATTGGACGCAACCATCGTATGCAGGCCAAAGCGGGTAGCACCACGTTGTTGCGCTTTACGGTAAGCTTCAACAACCTGTTCATGACTTACGCCATATTTCGCTTCAACAGGGTTGCCGATGATTACATTACCGGTACGGCGTGGTCCTGGGTTGTAGCGAAAGCAGATCAGCTCTGGGAAGTTAGGTACTTTGTCGATCAGTGAAATATCGTCAAGGTTGAGGATGCAGCCCTCGCCCTGTTCAGCAAAAGCAAACTCCTCATCACTGGTGTTGTTGGAGGTGAACATGATCTCCTCCAAGCCAGCGTTGAGCTCACGGCTCATAATTAGTTCAGGGATTGAGCTACAATCAAAGCCAAAGCCCATCTCCTTCATGATCTCTAAAATGCGCTTATTCGGTAGTGCTTTAACGGCAAAATACTCACGAAAACCGTCAATGCCAGAAAAAACCTGCTTTAGGTGCTCACCTGTTTCACGAATACCTTGCTCATCGTAAATGTGAAAAGGGGTGCCGTAGTGCGCGGCAATTTCAGGTAATGCTTTAAATAGACGTTGTTTAAAACCCTCAGACATGGGCATGGGTTGATCTCCTTTTGATATTAAAATGGTTCACACCGTTGTTTTTACGGTAAACATATGAAAATTATAAACCCATATAATAGGTAAAAGAGGGGGGTAAGTGCAACAGCTTTTTTAATCTTGCTGGCAGGATAGTCGCTGTTTTGGGATATTTGTCAGTAATGGGGGGCAGCAAGACGCAACAAAGCCGATTCAGAGGAGGCGTCCGAATCGGCTTTGTTTGTATTTATAACTAGGAAGAAAGGAGGTTTACCAAGTCTCGCCTGCCACAACAAGCCTTGATGGTTGGTACTTTAACAAAGCGACCTCTGTTCGCCTACGGTCACATCCGTATAAGTTTGACACCTAATTAACGCATCGTTTCTGTGTGGATGCACAGTACGAAGTGCCACCATTTCGGTTTCTATAACGTTACCCCTGCTGTGCGGCATCGAGTTTGTTGACGATGCGATCGGCAATTTTTAAAATTTCGAGTTCAACATAATCGTAGCGTGAGGATGAGTGGTGATTGCCGATAATTTGCGCCACTTTTTCAATCTTCTCAGCGGGGAAATCATTCTCTTCTAGCAGCGCTATCGCAATAGCTGGGCCGTATTGTTCCTGTGTTTTACCATTATTATAACCGAGTTCGGCTTCAGATGGTTTGATGCCAACATCATGTAAAATAGCACTGCCAATCACGATCTCTTCGTCGGCTTCAGGAGTGTTCTCAGCCGTTTGCTCGGCATATTTCAGCACTTCAATGGCATGGTTAATCCGGCGGTAGTCGTGCTCAAAAAAATCCACCATCGCTTTAATTAATCGTCCTTTGATCTGCTCGTTCTTCATGGTGTCAATCTCTCCTGTTGCTGTTGACTCGGCTCACGTGGTTCATCTGCTGAGCCCAGGTCGTGTAGATAGAGGCTCTGGCTTGGGAAAGCAATCTCCATTCCCATGTCAGCGACAATATCCATGATCTTGAGGCACACATCTTCACGCGCTAGAAGATATTCCCCCCAATCAGTGGTTGTGGTGAAACAGTAGATAAGAATATCAAGGCTTGATGCGCCAAAGTCGGTGAAGTTAACCAACATGAAATCTTGATTGATGGCTGGGTGTTGTTCAAGCATGGTGCGGATGGACGTTACGGCATCGCGCATTTGCTGGGGGCTGCTGTCATAGGACACGCCAACATTCATTTTGATGCGTCGCTTCGGCATGCGGCTGAAGTTGTTGACTGCTGTGGTGGCAATAATATTGTTGGGTACGGTGATCATGGTTTTGGCGAAGGTGCGGATTTTTGTTGAACGAAAGCCAATCTCTTCAACGACCCCTTCAAGGTCGCCCGTTTTAACCCAATCACCGACACGAAACGGCCGGTCGAGTAGAATCATGATCGAACCGAAAATGTTCGACAGGGTGTCTTTTGCGGCCAAAGCGACGGCTAAACCACCAATTCCAAGCGAAGCAAGGAGTCCGGAGATCGAGTAGCCGAGGTTCTGAATAACGAGAATAATTGCCAGTACGACGATGAAGATGCGTGTTGTTTTGCGAATAAATGGTAGTAGGTGTTCATCCAGTGGCGAACCCGTTCTTTTGGCCCAGCGCGCTGTGGTTTGCACAAGGATATCGACGGCATTAAATAGCACCCAGGCGATATTGAAGGTGAACAACCCTTTGATAACGGATTGGCCCATCTGGTGTAGATTAATGGGTTCAGTAGGCAATTGTAATACTTGCAAGGCGACAAAGAGGCCGCCGATGAGTACTAGTAGTTCAAGGGGGCGGCGGATGCTTTGCAGTAATAGATCATCAAAGGTGTTTTCGGTGCGATCAACAAATGGAAAAATGACGCGCGACAGCAGGCCACTGAGTAGTTTCTTAAAGATTAAGCAGGTCAGTAAAATGACCCCGGCAAGGGCGTATTGTTTAACGCTGATACCGAAAAAGACGAGATTAAACCACGGATGAAGTTGTTCCATAATATCCTCAGATCAAGGGTGGGAGATCGTCAGGGCAGTATAGGTGAGGTGGCCGATGGCGGCAACCGTTTAAGGTCGGATCTGTAGATTAGCTTGGGGACAGCAGAGTGCTGTCCCCGTTTTTAGTGCATTACTTTATCTTGTCGAAGCAGGTATCAATGTGTGCTTTGCTGCACTCTGTCTGTTGGTTGATATTAAAAAGAACCGTGACAATAATTGCCGCAGGCAGTGCAATTACCAGAGGGTCAACTACTGTCCACAGGGTTCCTTCGGCAAGGGAGTCGACGCCAAATAGGTTGCGGCAAACAAGTAATGGTTTTGACTCTTTAATGTGGATAAAGAACAGCCAGAATATACTGACCAGAGTACCAGTGAAGAATCCCGCCCAGGCGCTGCGGCGTGTCATGTTCTTGCAGTACAGCGCGCCAAAGTACATGGGCAGAAATGCTGCGGCGCAGATGCCAAAGAAGATCGCCGTGCCACGGGCAATAATCGCTGTTCCACCCTCAAAAAAAGTTGGTAACGCCCAGGCTAAAAAGTAGCTGATTAAGATTGCAAACAGGATACCCACCTTGGTTAGGACAATGGTGTTGCCTGTTTGACCGAGAGCTTTTTCGTAGATGTCACGGCCAAGAGCTGCGCCCATGGCGTGGAATTGTGAACTCAAGGTGCTCATGGCTGCCGAAAGGAGGGTGACCATGAATAGCGCGGTAAACCATTGCGGCATGGCCGCACTAATATAGAGTGGAATGATCTGCGCCACATTCTTATCCGCTGCAATGAGGGCAATCTTCCCTAAAGTTTCAGGGTTTTCATAGTAGAAGAACACGTTTGACAGTGGGCCAATCACAAATGAAACACCGACAACAACTAAAATGAAAATTCCACCAATCAGTACCGCGCGATTGAGTTCACGGTTACTTTTGACCGTCATAAAACGGACAATAAGTTGTGGTTGGGCTAACACGCCGATGCCAACCCCAAGAATGATGGTGGTAACCACAACCAGCCAATATTCAGAGCCGAAGGTGGGGAAGTTGGTCCAGCCTGTATGCCCTTTGGCGCCAAAGATGGTGATGGCGATCTCTTTCATGTTGGTTAGTTTTTCATGGGCAGTAATGATGCCGCCGAGTTTGTAATAGGTGACGCAGAGTAGAGTTACCATACCTAAAAACATGATGCTGCCCTGAAAAGCATCGGTGTACATCACCGCTTTGAGGCCGCCCATAATGACGTAGATGGCGATAATGATGGTGAGAAAAAACAGGGCAATATTATAGTCAATAGCAAGGATTTGGGCGACAAATTTTGCTCCACCCATTAATACCACGCTGGCATAAAGTGGCATGGCAATAAAGATTAGAGCCGCCATCGCACCCTGAAGGCGGGTGGATTGAAAGCGCATACCGACAAACTCGGGAAAGGTGTGGGCGTTGAGGTTGAGGCCCATAATCCGCGTGCGCCGACCGAAGAATACAAAGGCGATGAATATGCCGATAATGATCGTTAGGAATGTGAGCCATTGTAAGCTCATACCAAATACCGCTGCGGCACCGCCAAATCCGATGATGGCAGATGTGCTGACAAAGGTTGCGCCGTATGATATTGCCATGACGAACGGGTGGATCTCGCGGCCAGCGATAAGGTAGTCCGACGTGCTGGTGGTGGTGCGCCATGCGCGTAGCGATAAAAAGCCAATAATGGCGAGGTAGACAACAACAACGCTGGTGAGTAAAGGGATGCTCATGTTTTGTTCTCCGTGGTGCAGTGGTCGTTTATATAAAATCAGATACAGAAAGGTTGACGTTGAACGATTAGAGCTGCTTGTCAACCTCGGCTTGCTCTTTATCCCACTGTGCTTCGCTAGCCAGCTCCTCCTTGGTGATGTAGCCTTTGTTCCAGTTTCGAATACCATAGATCACACAGACGATGGTGCTTGCCAGTGTTAAAATAAGTCCGAGAGGAACCATTGTGCCTTCGAGTCCAAGCATTTTAGTCATCCTTGTAGTTGATTGACGATTGTGGTGATTTGTATTTACAGAAAACTGTCAAACATTGTATCGTCTTATTTTTTATAGGAATTTTGATAAATTATCCAATTGAACCTTTCGAATGGAGCGTTCGATATTTTCGAACGATTAAACGATGGAACTCTATCAATTGCAATCTTTTGTTGTCATTGCTCAGACTCAAAACCTAACGCGCGCGGCCAAAACTCTTAATCTAAGCCAGTCCGCCTTATCCAGTCAGCTCAAAGCATTGGAGGAGGATTTAGGGATGGTGTTGTTTAAGCGCGGTGCGCGAGGAATGCGCCTGACACTACAGGGGGAGCAGATTCTTGAACATGCGACGACAGTGTTAGCATCGGTGCGTGAGTTGAGGGAGCAGGCGCAATCATTACATCATCAAGCCGGTGAGATGGTGACTTTGGGCCTCAACGCCAGTCCGGCATTTCTGCGTATTGCCGATATAAGCCGCCGTTTGGGTCAGTTGCATGGTGAAGTGCGGCCGGTGTTTCAGATTAGTCAAACGATCAACACCGCTCAGATGTTGCGTGATGGACAAATTGATGTTGGTTTTTGTTATGGCCGGATGAATGAGGGCGATATTGTTCACCAAGTGGTTGCTCAGGTGCGTGTGTGTGTGGTGGTTCCGACGCGGATGGTAGCCGATATGAGCCAACTCGATTGGACGGGACTGGCAGATTTGCCGTGGATCTGGGTTGGCAACGATTGCCCCTTTTATACCATGCTAATGGAGCGCTTAGAGCACCAACAATTGATGCCTCATCGGCGAATTATCGCTGTCGATGAGCAGATCGTGCGTGAACTGGTTGCCGATGGTCAAGGTGTCGCCATGATGCGCGAAGATGAAGCACTGCCGCTGGTCAAGCGGGGGCGGGTGCAAATTTGGGAGCCGGGCTGGCTGACGTTGCCGTTGGGGATTGCCTGGTCGAGTAAGAATGCCAGCCAGTCGCGCATTCGCGCCGTGGTCGATATGGTGCAACAGGTGTGGCAGACCGTCGACGAGGGCAGTGGCCACTCGCAAGAAAATCCTTACTGGCTGTAACGGTGTTGCGGTTTCGAGCGTTCTAAAGCTGTGGATTGATTCCAAGCTGGGATAATGTTTTGAGTACATCTTTGGTATTGAAGCCTTCGGCAAAACAGCCGCAATCACAATAGGGCTCAAAAGCGTTAACCTGCTTGAGTAAGGTTTCAACAATGCTAAGTTTATCGCTGAACTGATCTGGATTGTTCGCTACCTGTTGTAGCGGGGCAACGAGGTTGAGGTGCAATTCACCATTGTCATATTCTTCAATAATTGATTGATTTAAACGTTCAAATAGATCCATTGTGCGCTCCTTGTTGTATCTTTTGTTTCAATTCGTTATAACCAGCGCACTACGATGACCTATAAACTGTATTTTTGCAATAACTGATCTATCATAGCAGGCTGTCGGACCTGACAAGAGCCTACTGCGAAACAGCTGGGCTTGCCAATATTCCCGTCCATTTTCGACAAATAGGCTCACTATTCGCTCTCAAATGGTCGAAAATCTGGTCTCAANNCTATTTCTCGCTACGGCTCGTCAAGCCCGATAGCCTGCTAATTTCGATATGGAGAATCTTTTATGGTTGGCTATCAATATTTAAATCGTCCGTTGTTGGGTTGCTCACTGGTGATGCTATTTGCCGTAACGGGGTGTAGTGATCAGATCTCATCAAAAACGTTGAAAACACAATTAAAGAGAAAAAATACGCCGATGATTATTGATGTTCGTAGTCTGGGCGAATATCAAAATGGTCATATTCCTGGGGCGATCCATATCCCCTTTTGGGCAGTGATTCTTCGTCGCCAGCAAATTGTTACCTCTGAGGAATCGCCCGCTGTGATCTATTGTGAGTCGGGTAGTCGGGCTGTATTGGCGAAGGGGTTGTTGTCCTTAATCGGTAAAAAGCCGGTTCAGCTTCTGGATGGTCATATGTTGACGTGGCGGCGAAACGGCTTGCCGTTGGAGCGTTAAGGGCTGTATTGAGGTGCAACTGTGTATCACCACAGTTGGTTGATGTGGATCAACCATCGGATAAATGCGAAAGTGACGGTGTTGGTGATTGCTTTGCTTTGCTAAAGTCAACACCATCAAAGCTTGGCGTGGCAGGCAAGCTTTGGAACTTCCTTTCTTCCTAAATAGTATATTAAACGAAGCCGATTCGGAACCCTCCTCTGAATCGGCTTTGTTGCGTTATGTCGAATTATCTCACCACAAAAAAAGGTCTAGAATGGAATGGTTGCTTGATTACGGCGTGGTCGGTTTATTTTTTGCGGCATTTTTAGCCGCCACAGTCCTACCGTTCAGCTCGGAATTTATGCTGGGCCTATTGGTGGCCAATGGTGCTGATCCTATTTTGGTGGTCGCGGTGGCAACGGCGGGGAATGTGCTTGGATCACTCACATGCTATGCTTTAGGCTGGTGGGTCAGTCAACCGGTGTTGCAACGATGGCTCAAACTTTCAGATCAGGAACTTATCCAGGCTCGTGGTCGCTTTAATCGTTATGGCAGTGCAAGTTTATTGTTGGCGTGGGTTCCTGTTATTGGCGATCCTCTGACCGTTGTTGCTGGGGCGATGCGAACACCTTTTTGGCTCTTCATAATGTTAGTTACTGTGGGTAAGCTTGGCCGTTATCTGGTGGTTGCAGCTGTTGTGTGATTCGTTCCACTGAGGTGACTTGTTGGCGGAAGTATCGCTGTTGCTTCTCGGATGACCCTAAATATCTTGTGAAGTTGCAAGAAGTTGTGCTACCACAACAGAAGTCAAACAAAGATGAAAAGAGGTCTGTAGATTGGAAATAGTTTAATTTGGAGGGTTTTTAAATGGATTATTGTTCGCCACACCAGTTTGAACATGTCACTGTCACCTGTAAAGCTAATATCTATTTTGATGGTAATGTGGTTAGCCGCAGTGTGATCTGTGCGGATGGGCAGAAGAAAACCCTCGGAATTATTTTTCCGGGTTCGTATAAGTTTGATACCGATGCCGCCGAGCGGATGGAGATTATCGCGGGTTGTTGTCGGGTGAAAATTGCTGGACAAGGCGACTGGATCGGTTTTGAGGATGATAACTGGTTTGATGTGCCAGCTAAATCCTATTTTGAAATTGAAGTCAGCGATGGTGTTACTGAATACGTGTGTTCGTTTAAGTAAAACGTTACCACCTTTGATGCCCTTGCTGCTGTTTAGCTGTGGAGATTATTTATGTTAGAAATTGGCCGAGTTCATACGTTACTGATTAGTGAAATCGACGAAAGTGGAGCCCATTTACCTTTTGGCGACGAGATGTTGTTGTTGCCGCACCGCGAAGTCTCCCGCACGATGCATGTCGGTCAGGAGCTAGACGTCTTTGTTTATCGCGGTCGTCAAGATCGTCTTGTCGGCACCCTTACCCCGCCAGCAGCTCAGGTTGATGAATTTGCACTGTTGCGGGTCAGTCAGGCCAACAACTTTGGTGCTTTTTTAGATTGGGGTCTCGATAAGGAATTGCTGGTGCCATTTGCTGAACAGCCCGAGCGGATGAAAATTGACCGCTACTATCTGGTGCGTGTCTGCTTAGATAATAGCGGACGTTTGATCGGCAGTGCTCGAATTGAGCGTCATTTGGAGATCGAACATCTTGATTTAACTGTCGGTCAAGAGGTTGATCTGCTGTTGTGGAAGTTAACGGATCTCGGTGCTAAAGTGATCATCAATAATCGTTATGGTGGCTTACTCTATAGAGATGAATTAACCAAAGATATGGGCCGTGGCATTACCGTTAAGGGCTACATTAAACGGGTTCGTGAAGATTACCTGATCGATGTAACCTTGAAAAAGGTCGGTAAGGCAGGTCGGGAGGATTCGCGCCAATTTTTACTTGAATATTTGCAGAGTGAAGGCGGTGTTGTGGCCCTGACCGATAAAAGTTCGCCCGGGGAAATTGAGGCGTTGCTTGGCTTGAGTAAAAAAGCGTTCAAACGAGCCGTTGGCGCTCTGTATAAAGAGGGCTTGATTGCCCTCGAAGAGCAACAGATTCGCCTCAAATAGACCTTATCGGTGCTTTGGTATTAAGATGTTTGTGCTTTGAACCCGTTTTCGAGCAGATCCGTTAATCGGTCTGCCGAAACGGGTGCACTATAGAGAAAACCTTGAATCTCATGGCACTGACGCTCTTTAAAAAAGTGCAACTGGCCAGGTGTTTCGACCCCTTCAACAATGATGTTCAGTTCGAGAGTATTCCCCATATCAATGATCGCCGAGACGATGGCAGCATCCTGACTGTTTGATTCAATATCGATCACAAAAGAACGGTCAATTTTGAGCGAGGATATCGGGAACCGTTTCAGGTGCGCTAATGATGAATAGCCGGTGCCAAAGTCGTCAATCGCCATGTGGACACCCAACTTTTGAATGGCCGTTAGGATGTTGTGTGCCGATTCGGGGTTCTGCATCACCACAGTTTCCGTCACTTCAAGCTCCAGTAGGTCGGGATCAAGCCCTGTTTCGGCAAGAATATTGGTCACCGTTGTCAAAAAACTGTGGAATTGTAATTGATACCCTGAAACATTAACAGCCACTCTGATGGCAGGTAGTCCCGCTTTATCCCATGCAACACTCTGTTGGCACGCCTGCCGCAGCACCCACTCACCTATGACATTGATTAATCCAGATTCTTCAGCAAGCGGGATGAAATCGCCCGGCATAATTTGCCCCAGTTGCGGGTGGTGCCAGCGTAAAAGGGCCTCAACCGAGTTGATCTCGCCACTTTGAATTTTCACTTTTGGCTGATAAAAGACCTCAAGCTCATCGTTGTCGAGGGCATGATGAAGGGCATTGAGTAACTGTAAGTGATTATCGCGCTGTTGGTCCATGCTGTCGGTGTAGAATTGGATATTGTTTCGCCCGCTGGTTTTGACATGATAGAGGGCTAGAGTAGCCATTTTGATCAATATTTCTGGGTCGCTGTTGTCGTGGGGAAAGAGTGAGAGGCCGATGCTGGAGGTCAAGAATAGTTCGTGATCCTCAATGACCATCGGTGCAGCAAGAACTTTACTCAGGTTATTGGCAAGTTGATCAACAATCAATGCGCTGTCAACATTGACTAGCATCACAATAAATTCATCGCCAGCGAGGCGACCGACGACATCAACTTCACGTACATTGCACATGAGTCGATGTGCAAAGCGTTGCAGCACCAAGTCACCTATCGCCGTGCCAAGGGTGTCGTTAATCATTTTAAAACGATCGATGTTGATGACGGCAAAACTTATATTACGCTTATCGCGTTTGGCCATCAGCGTCGCTTGGCTGGCACGCTCCATAAAACTATTGCGGTTTGCGGTGTTAGTGAGTTGGTCAAAATTGTTAAGTTGGTTGAGTTGTTGTTGCGCGTGGTTGCTTTCGGTTACATCTCTAAATATTCCCCACAATAAAATAGATTCTTCAGATCTATCCTGAGTGACGCTGCCGAGAATATGTATCTGTTGTTGTTGGTCGCGTGGGGTCAGGGAAAATTCACCCAGTTCAAAGAGACCTTTGTGTTCAAGGTCAGCCAGATGTTCTTTCCAACGTTCGAGGTGGTTGCTGTCGATCAGTTGGTGAATGTTTAGCTGGGCGTTGATTTTATTCAAGTTGAGTGCTTTTTCACAGGCTTGATTGACGTATTTGAGGGAGCCATCTGCACTAAAGCTAAAGATGAGATCGTTGGCATTGTCGAGAAAGTTGTTTAACTGATTCGCCCACTGGTTCGCTTCGTATGAATGGCGTCGTAATGCTTGCATCAAAAAGGTGCAAATGAAAGCGACCATGGTGTTGATAAAACTGACCCAAAACCACAGCACTAACAGGAAGATAGAATCTTGACTGCCGGTCTCAGCAGTAATCGGCCGATAGATATAGGGCAAAATGTCATAATAGCCAGCAATGAGTGCCCAACCATAAAGGAGCGCATTGAGGGCACCAATGCCGAGGACATCACGGCGGTTCTCAAGTAAGATCGCGGCTTCAATGGTGGTAACAAGATAGAGTGGCCATAGCCAACTTGAACCACCGCCTGTAAAGTGGATAAGCACGGTAATGACAATGATATCTAAGAGGATATGGATGTGGTCGATGTA
>MAXR01000121.1:14586-15999 GCA_001751155.1 Desulfuromonadales bacterium C00003068
TTGTATAGACTAACGGTCGACAGCGTGCCAAGCAGTAGGGACAGTTGTAAAACGCTGAGATGAAAGCTGGAGTCGCTATTGAATAATAACAGCCCTGATGCGATACAAAAAAGAACCACTGCACTGAGGATTTGGGTGCGAACCCCAACGATCAGCCTTGTGCGCTCACGGCGTGAAGAGAGCTCGGTTGCGCTGTTATTGTGTAGTGTTGAAGGGGACGCTAGTGGCATGGTTGCTCTGCTTCCTCGTTGCGCATTGGGTGCATGCAATGTGCTGACGTATGTGAATTACTAGAACTCTATAATCTTAGCGCTTGAAAAGCAAGGTGTTGCTTGTGAAACAGCTATATTTTAGTAATCAGGGTAGTTAAAGAATTGAACAATCGTAGCGTTTTGAGTTGAGGCTGTCGTTGCAATTCTGGCCTGATAAATGTAGATTGAAAGACGGTAACGGTTGTTAAGTATTGTAGTGTCGAAAAAGATACTAATGGGGAATAGCGAGGGATTATGAGTGAAGTTGAGGAGTACCGTTGTACTGTTGCGGTGACTTTAGAGGTGATCGGTGGCAAATGGAAGAGCCTTGTCTTATGGCATTTGCGCGAGAAAACGCTGCGTTTTAGTCAGCTTCAACGTCGCTTGGCGCGAGTGACACAAAAGATGCTTACTCAGCAACTGCGTGATCTGGAGCGCGATGGCTTAGTACATCGGCAGGTTTACGCTGAAGTGCCGCCACGGGTTGAGTATTCACTGACCGACCTTGGTCGCAGTGTGATCCCCATTCTGAATTTAATGTGCGATTGGGGGCGCGAATTTGATCAGCTCAACGGTCGTGAGGAAACGAGCGAGGCCATCCAATGTCAGAAGTAGAGAGTGGTTCGTCGCTACGCTGTGGTCAACGCTGGTTGCGTTTAATATTGTGGTTTTGCGCTGTATTAGTCGTGGTTCTGTGTGCCTTGCCGATTGGTATTCGCTATGGTGCTGAATATTGGTTGAACGATCAACCTAATATGAGTGCTCGTATCGGTGATGTCGATCTAAACCTATTTAATGGCACCATTAAAGTTAAAGATTTTGAGCTGCATTACTTGGATAAACAAGTGCTGGCCGCGCAAAAAGTGGTCGTTAAAGTCATCTGGTTGCCGTTGCTACAGCACCATTTCTATGTTGAGAAGATAACGCTTGAAGAGGGTGTTCTGTGGCTAACTCAAGCGCAAGGTGAGCCATTGGTGATCGCTGGATTTTCATTGTCTGATGATTCTGCGCAACAGCCCCCAGTTTTAGAACCGGCTCCTGAGGATGCTGCACCTCAGTGGGGTGTTCATAGTGGGCAAATTTCGTTAAAAAAGTTTCAACTGCGCTATCAAGCCCCCCATGTTGATATGGATGTGGTGGTCAACCGGCTTGCCATCGATCC
>MAXR01000122.1 GCA_001751155.1 Desulfuromonadales bacterium C00003068
TTGCAGTATGACGTTTGAGGTTACCGGTACAGATGCTGATGGTAATGGTTTTGGCTCTACAACAGTTAGTGGAGAGATTAGATAGTGTTAGCATGAGATAACGCGGCAACTCTATTCAACTAAGCTTACATCTTCGTAGCAGTAATTGGCAGTGTGCTGTGGATGTTCCATTGCCAATAGTGTAGATAATAAGGCGGGTCGTTGATTTTATGTCAATGACCCGCCTTTGATGGTCGTGTAACATCTCTTCTGAAAATTCCTCAAGGCCTGACAAAAAGACAGGTCGTGTTCTTTGGGGTACCAGCCCGATTAGGTTAAAAAAAATGTCGCTTTTTTATCCAATAAACGTTACTCGTGTGGCATTAGTAATGTCATGTTTTGATAATGAAAAGGACAATGTAAATGAACGGAACGCGACGAGAAAATATTCGCAGCGGATTGCGGGTGAATATTGTATTAAAATGCGATCAACGTACGGGAAGCCTTACCGAAGGTGTTGTGAAAGATCTTTTGACAAAAGCAGCCGTCCATACTCATGGAATTAAAGTTAGACTTGAAAGTGGTGATGTTGGCCGCGTCAAAGAGATCCTCTAAGAATTGATGCCAGCCAATTGAGTCATTGGCTGGCATTGCTCTCCCTCTACTCTTTTTCTATTAACGCATGCCGTTGACACCTCAGGAGCTTCAACAACCGGGACAACTTATGCCATTGTTTAATCGACTGTTTTAATCTCACAAGTTCTGATAATATAAAAGCTTAACCTGACGAGTGTCAATCTTCCGCACTGGCTCTGTACTTTGCCTCTGGGGTACCCGCGAAGGCGGGTCCCCCAGAGGTTTTTCATAGATTTCGTCACTTCTGCCTTCGCGGGAGCGACGAACTTTTGGCGATAGCGGAAGATCAGTGCTAATAAAGTTGATATAAGGAAGATAACAGCCTGATGCTGAAATAAATCACAGAAAGTCCTTATCTTTATCATTGACTCACCGTTATGACACAGGCAGAATATTGTTCGAATGAAGATTCGTTCTTGGTGCTGTTTTACGACTCAGGAGTGCGTGTGAAAATTAAGCTAGCGACAAAATTAAATGTTTCTCGGTCTTTGATCTTATTGGTAACAATGATCGTGTTTGCCTATCTATGTATCACCTCGTTAGAGAAGATGTACCTCAACGAAGCCATTGCCGATGCCGATACTCTCAGTGAAACCATTATCCGTTCAGTAAACTATCATATGCTCGAAGATGATCTCGACCGCGCTTATCACATGATTGAGGAGATTAGTGAACACGAGGGGATCGAAACCATCCGTTTTTTCAATCACGATGGCTTAATCAATTTTTCAACAGAAAAAAATGAAGTTGGAACATTCCTCGATCCGAATGCTGAGGACTGTAATTGGTGCCACTATCAAACTCCCGTTGTTATGGAGGATCCGGATGCCATCCATACCCGTACTTTTACTAACTCTGCAGGAAATAAAGTTCTCGGTGTGACCAAAGATATCTTGAATGAGCCGAGTTGCTCCACGGCGCAATGTCATGTTCATTCCGAAGACGATGTTATCCTTGGCGTTTTGGACATTCATATATCGTTAGAAAAAATGGAAGCTCAGGTGCTTTCAGCCCGTAACGGTGTTATTGCCTTTACTATTGCCATGATTTTCACTTTGGCTATTTGTCTTAACCTATTGATTAACCGACTGATCAATCGTCCCGTCGTTGAACTCCTCGAACATACGCGTGCAGTAGCTCGTGGTGATCTGGCTAGCCGTGTTGAGCGGGTGCGCAATGATGAATTTGGCGAGTTAGCCGAAGCATTTAATGACATGACCTACAATCTCGAAGTGGCTCACGATGAATTGACCGATTGGGGCAACACCCTGGAGCATAAAGTTGAGGAGCGCACCAAAGAGATCAAGCAGATGCAGTCAAAATTGGTGCAGTCAGCAAAACTTGCCGCATTGGGAGAGTTGGTCGCAGGGATTGCTCACGAGATCAATAATCCACTAACGGGAATTCTCACTTTTTCATCCATGGCGGCCAACGACCCCCGTTTGCATCCCGATCTAAAGCAAGACTTAGATATGATTATCGGTGAAACAGAGCGCTGCGCCCGCATTGTTCAAAATCTGCTGAAGGCATCCCATGAGACCGTTCTGGAAAAACGCTACGACTGCGTAAATCGGGTGATGGATCATACGCTAGCATTAATCAGCAAGCACCCTTGTTTTGCCGCAGTGAATATCATTCGAAACTATGAAAAGGATTTGCCCGCCTGTGAGATCGACGCCGAACAGATCGAGCAGGTGTTCATGAACATTGTCCTCAATGCTGGCCAAGCGATGCCAGATGGTGGCATCTTATGGATTACAAGTGCGCGTCAGGAGGATTCGGTGGTGATAGAGATCCTCGACACTGGTGCAGGGATCAGTGATGAGGTGATTGAGAATATCTTTGATCCGTTCTTTACCACCAAGGGGCGAAAAAAAGGGACAGGATTAGGTCTTTCGATCTCTTACGGCATTGTTAAAAATCATGGCGGCAGTATTGAGGTTCACAGTCAACTCGGTGAAGGGACAAGCTTTGTGATTCAGTTGCCCCTGTCGGTAGAGGACGAGCAGGGCAAGTAAACAGCTGCTAAGGTGTTACTGTAAACCCTGGGAAAGAATTGGTCAGTTTTTATATGGAAGGGCAATCTTTTAGATTCAGTTGCCCCTCTCGTTAGAGGCTGAGAGGGGCAACCTGAATAATTGGTGATATGATGAATTGATCTAGTGATGAAGCTTATTCACCTTTTTGGTTACGAAGACGTGCTGTATTGTGCCAGCAATGTTTTCCCTTCTTGAAGCAGGTCCTCCGTTAACCGCGAGTCAGTGACCACCGTTTTTAACAGGCTCAGACCTTGTTTGTCCCAACCGCGTGCCAAATAAGTTTGAGCTACGCGCAGTTGCCAACGTGGGTTGTCTGGCTCGTTACGACAAGCACCATTAAACACATCAATGAGTTTGCGCAATTCTCGCCGTTGACGGAGTAAAAACTCCGCCAAGTAAAGGTTGATTCCACCACTGCAACCACCGCCACTTGGTAGTTGGCTGTAGAGCATCTCGGCCTCTTCAATTTCCCCTTTCCCCTCCAACAGCATTGCCGTCATTAACACAATACGTGGGTCAGTTTGTCCCGAACTAATCGCTTTTCTACCGTGTTCAAGGGCGAGGTCGTTTTTCTGTTGTAAATGGTAGATCGATGCCAATTGAGCATGGCAAAATGCGGGTTCTTGATCCTGTGCTAACATCTGTTGAATCAGTACAATGGCTTCGTTGTGTTTTGCTTGCGCCATCAATAACATCACCAACGTTTCAGCCGCGAGTAAAAGGCTTGGGTTTTTCTTTAACGCCGATTGCAGCGCAGCACATGCCTTCACCACCGAACCCTGCCGACCTAAAATTGATCCCACCTCAAAATCATAAAGATCATCGCGCTCGTCATCACTAATCTGTTTAAATTGTTTCAGTGCAGCAACCTCATCTCCCTGATGGGCGAGTAAAAAAGCCTGCTGAAAGGCCACACTCTTATCTTGATATCGTTCAGCCAACGCTTCAGGGTAGCTCACCAAAATAAGATCAAGTTGCGAGGCGAAATCGGGGTGATCCGCTTCATCAAGTGGAGCAGGGGAGCCCTCAACCTGTGGCCCACAACTAGAGCAACTACCGCAGTCACTCGCAGCGGCAACTGTAATAGGTTCAGCACTGTCAAGTTGGTTCAGTGTTTCATTGATTCGACCTTGAAGTTGAGGTGAAACAGCTTGCTGTTGGGCCAACTGTAAATGATCCACCGCCCGCTGACGTTGATCGTCACGGAGTAGAAATAACCCTTCGTCCAAATTTACTTGGGCCAGCGTGTCGCCCGCTGTTGTGGCAAGCGTTTGTATCTCATTGCACTCATCAGTGGTTAATTCTGTTTGATCAAGCTCTTCAAGTATCAGCAAAGCATCGGCATAACGCTGTTGAGTCATCGCTTTACGCAGTGCGGCAATATCGTTTGGTTTAGAAAAAAAGCGGCTAAATAGGCCCATAATGTGGGGTTCCTTCATCGGTTATTGGTTGGAATGAAGGGAGTATTTTATGTGGAATAGATGCGAAGCGCAAGGGGGGATTGTGTGTAATTTTGACTCATTGTCTCGTTAGTGGATATTAAGGTCTGGCTTGACATGTAACTCTGCTAACTCAGCTTCAAGACGCGCTAATTTAAGTTTTTCTTCCTCAAGTTTCTGTTGAAATTTACGAATTTTATCTGTTTTTCCATATTCTTCAGCTTTAAGTAGGTCAGCTTCATACTCGGTAATCTCCCCCTCAACCTCTTCAATGTCGGCAACCAAGTCGGCTCTCAACCCTTCATCGGTACAATGTTTTTTAGCCTTTTTTAACGAGATTCTTAGACCCTCGGCCTTACGTTTATCGCCATGCTGTTGAGCCACCACAAGTTGCTGCTCTATTTCGCAAAATTTCCTTTCGCAACCCTTTAAGTTGCGACAATCTGTTGTAGCAAAAGCACTTGTTGAAAAATATAATAGGCCAACGAAAGCGACCGTTAAAATTGAAAACAAGAGCGTAATATTCCTAAGCATACGTTTCTCCTATCAGGGTGAAAAACGAACAGAGTGTAAAAATCATCAATCGAAAAGTTACAAAAATAAAAACTCACCACGAGTACCATCACTTTGATAAACTACAATAATTCAATCAACTAACCCAACAATAATTAAAGAAAATGATCAGAAAAACCAGGGTCAGGTCTTGAATTGCAACGTTCGTATGGTAATCTTCAATCATGACACGACCATTACGTATAGAATTTGAAGGGGCCTTGTATCACATCACCGCGCGGGGAAATCGACAAGAATCGATTTTTTATAGCGATGATGACAGGGATACTTTTCTATATATTCTCGGAAAAGTGATCGCTCGGTACAATTGGATTTGTCACGGCTATTGTCTGATGAATAACCACTACCATCTGTTAATTGAAACACCCGAAGGAAATCTTTCTGCTGGAATGCGCCAGTTGAATGGTGTTTATACACAAAAACTTAATCGTACTTACGATAAAGTGGGACACGTTTTTCAAGGGCGTTTCAAGTCTATTTTAGTTGAAAAAGACTCCTACCTTCTTGAGCTGTGTCGTTATATCGTTTTGAATCCTGTTAGGGTTGGTAGCTGTGACAAACCAGAACAGTGGGTGTGGAGCAGTTATCGGACAACAGTGTTCGGAAAGAAAGCACCAGATTGGCTGACGGTCGATTGGGTTTTATCTCAATTCTCATACAAGAGAGTTGAAGCACGACAAAAATATCGTGAATTTGTTTTAGATGCCCTTAATATGTCAGAATCACCACTGAAACAGGTAGTGGGGCAGTTAATTCTCGGCAGTCAAAGTTTTGTTGAAAGTCTAAATTTTCAACTCACGTGCAAGGCAGAGATCAAAGAGTTCTCTCGTCAACAACGGTTGGTTGGCAGACCAGTTCTTGAAGAGTTAGTTACAGACAAACAAGATAAAACTTTACGAAATAAGGCGGTTAAGATTGCTCACTTTGATTATGGTTATTCGCTAAAAGAGATTGCGGATCATATTGGGCGGCATTATTCGACGGTCAGTCGGATTATTTCAGGTTGAAAATATTGCAATTCAAGACCTGACCATGGTTTATGGTTTTCTCAGCTAGGGCTAATTCTTATGGTATAGTGTACCTTGTTGTTGATGATTGTTAGCGACCAGTTCGGTATTTTTTCCGCTCGAATTAAAGAAGGAGTTTGTTGTGCCCTCTCTTGATTACGAACTTGAAAAACGGCAGTTTAGGCTGTTTTACGATAAAAATCGCTCGTTGTTTGAGGAAGCTAAGAACGGTTACATCTCAGTGATTAATAATCTGTTGGCCCAGTCACATGTCGCTGAAGTAACAAAAGTGGAAGGTCGGGTTAAGGATAAAGAGGAGTGCATAAAAAAGTTTCAGCGTAAATATCTCAGTAAACTGGAGGCTGACGATCACGCCTATGAGATTAAAAGCTACCTGTCTGATTTAATTGGGATTCGCATCGTTTGTCTTTATGAAGATGAGATCTCGGCGGTATCGGAGGTGTTGAAAAGTCACTTCAAAATCATTGATGTGACCGATAAAATTGCTGCGATTGAAAGTACGGAAGACCTTTTCGGCTATAAAGGCTTGCACATGGACATGGCCTGCAGTGAAGAGATGGCTGCCTCGGTGCAATATGCAGGGGTTGCCGATCAGTTTTGTGAAGTGCAGATTCGCTCACTGATTCAGGATGCGTGGAGCGTTCTTGATCACAAAATAAAATATAAAAAATCCATTCCCAACAACCTCAAACGTCGGATTAATGTCTTGTCGGCCCTGTTTGAACTTGCTGATCGTGAGTTTAAGGAGATCCGTAACGCGACCATGCAATTGATACAACAGGAGACGGTATTGCCTATTGGTGCGTCTCCTGTAGAGGATAGTTTTGCCTTCGATACCACCTCAACCCCTGCCACTGAGAAAGCGATCAACGCTTTTAGCTTTTTGCGTGTTGCCGGCCATTTTTTTAATGATTTTGAATTTGAAGACCATCGGGTCGATAATTTTGTTCAGGTGATACTCAAAGTTGATCCAATGTTCGAAAAATCAGATTTGCATCAGAGCTTGATTGAAAATTTAAAAATGGTGAGAGAATATCGCGACGAATTTTTGCTAGAAAACCCCGAGAATACCTTCAGCCCGTACACCATGATTCGCCATTGCTTATATCTTTATCGGCCCGAAACATTTGAGCGAGTTTTATCCAAATGGCCTCGGGAACGTTTTGATGGTTGGCGTAGCAATTGATTTTTCTTTCAAAGATTACGTTCGTTTCCCTTTGTTTTGTTGCCGATAGATTGTTTTGTTGTTTGCTCTCGCTTTGGTATAGTGTAATGGTTGTTGTCTTATGTGGGGTGCTGTCTGGTGAGAAAATTCTTTCAACCTATCGTTATGAGCCTTGTGCTCGCCATGCTCCTTATACTCTGTTGTTCAAATCTTTGGGCAGCAGAGACCAAGCGGGTTTTGTTTATTAGCGCCTACCATCCGTCTTTTCCCACTTTTTATCAGCAAGTCGAGGGGGTAAAATCTGTTTTTGAAGAACGACAGATTCTCTTCGATATTGAGTTTATGGACAGCAAAAGGTTCCCACAACGGGAGACCATTGATATTTTTTACCGCGCATTATCCGCTAAGCTACCCCAGCTAGAACCATACGATGCCATTATTGTTGCTGATGATAACGCCCTGTTATTTGCTCTGGAATATCAAAAAAAACGCTTCAATGGTCTGCCGATCGTTTTTCTCGGTGTGAATAATATCGACTTGGCATTGAAACAGAATTTTAACCCGCTCGTGACCGGTGTTGTTGAAGCTGTCTCCATGCAGAAGACACTCGAGGTGATGATTAAACTTCACCCCGATGTGGAAAATATTGTCGCCATTGTCGATGGCCTGCCAAGTGGACAAGGGGATCTCAAAACATTCTTTGACCACGCCGAACAATTTTCACCCGTGCTTCTTTCAGCACTCTCCCTGAGTGATTACACCTTTGAAGAGTTGACTAACCGGTTGCAACACCTCGATGGAAAAGATGTTGTTTTGCTCCTTTCTGCTTATCAGGATAAAGCTGGCAAGAGCCTTCTTTTTCATGACAGCTTGGCATTGATACGAAAAAAATTGACTCGACCAATTTATCATCTTTGGCACCATGGCATGGGGCAGGGTGTTTTCGGCGGCAAACTTATCAGTCACTATCAACAGGGGCAAACTGCTGCTAGGATCGTTTTAGAAATATTTGCAGGTCGAGACGTTGAAAATATACTCGTTAAAAGAGACAGTCCGAACTGCTATTTTTTTGATTATAAGGAGATGGAACGATTCGGAATAAAAAGATCTTCTTTACCCGTAGAAAGTAAAATACTCAATGAGTCACAGAGTGTCTATCAACAGCATAAAAGAACTGTATGGACAGTTTTCGCTGTTTTTATCGGTTATTCCTTGCTGCTGTTGGGGTTGTGGTTGACGATTCAGCGGCGCAAGCGAGTTGAAGAGGCACTTAGGCAGAGCGAAAAAAAGAAACGTCTGCTGTTGCAGAATTTGAAGATCGGAATTGTCGTTCATGCACCAGACACCAGTGTCATCACGGCTAATGCCAAGGCGTGTGAACTGTTGGGGCTGAGTGAAGATCAAGTCCGAGGTAAAACCGTAATTGACCCTTTATGGCGTTTTTTTCGTGATGACGGTACTGTCATGCCGGTGACAGAGTATCCCGTAAGTCAAGTGGTAGTTACGCAGACTGCTCTTAAAAACCTCGTCTTAGGTATCAAGATCCCTGAGGGAAAAGAGGTAATATGGCTTCTGTGTGCTGCTTATCCGGTTTTTGATCAACAAAAGCAATTGCTACAGGTGGTGACCAATTTCGTTGATATCACTAATTCTAAGCGCGCCGAAGCGATTTTGAAAGAAAGTGAGCAGAAGTTTCGTTCTCTGGTTGAGGCCTCACCGATTGCCATGGCCATTACCAACGGTAACGATGATATTATTTATCTGAATAAAAAATTTACCGAATTGTTTGGTTATAGCGTGGCTGAAATTCCTGATATCGCAACCTGGTGGCCGCTTGCTTACCCTGACGAGAGATATCGCTGCGAAATTAAGCATAAATGGGATGAAGCGGTACAAAAAGCAATTGCAGCAAAGAGTGATATCGCCCCGCAAGAAGCATCGGTTATGTGCAAAGACGGCAATAGCCGCCGTATTGTAGCCAGACTCTCTTCTGATGGTGAGTGGAACTATATAACTTTCCATGATATCACCGAACGTTGGCATTCTGAAGCGATCATCAAGGGCAGATTGGATCTGCTAACCCGTCCCGATAGTGACAGTTCTGCTCTGTGTTTTGAAGATCTTTTTGATCTCGATGAGATTCAAAAAGTTCAGGATGCCTTTGCCACAGCAACAGGGGTTGCATCGATCATTACTGACATCGACGGACGTCCTATCACTAAGCCAAGTAATTTTACCCGTTTGTGTCGTGACATCATCCGCAAAACTGAAAAAGGTCGGATAAATTGCATGCGGTGCAATTCATCGGTTGGACAATATCCTGACAGTGGCCAACCTGTACGGCACTGCTTGAGCTCTGGGCTCTGGGATAGCTGGGCTAAAATTACCATGGCTGGTCAGCATATTGCTAATTGGCTCGTTGGTCAGGTGCGTAATGAGACTCAAGATGTTGAGGTGTTGTTGGCCTATGGCCGCGAAATTGGTGCTGACGAAGTGGAGTACCGCGCGGCGTTGGCAGAGGTTCCAGCCATGTCGGCGGAGCAATTTCAGAAGGTCAGCGAGTCTTTATCTATTATGGCAGGGCAACTTTCAAAGCTGGCTTACCAAAATCTGCAGCAGGCTAGAGCGATCCATGAACGCAATGAGGCGCAACGTGCCTTGCAAGAAACACTCGTTGATGCTGAGCAGTCTCGGGATAAAATTGACTTGATCCTCAAGTCAGTAGCCGACGGCCTGATTTTTACCGACATGGAAAATCGACTTATTTTGATGAGCGGTTCTGCCGAGGTGATTTTTGGCAAGACTCTGTGCGATGTCTTTCGACAGTCGGTGGAGAGTGCTATCGCCAATGAGTCGCTAACAACACAATTGAACTTAATTCACAGTGGTGCCGCTAAAGAGGCCTCGACTGAGCTCGTTTTGCCAATTGAGAGCACTGGTAAGATCTATACTTTTCAAGCGAAAAGTTCCTTAGTTGCAAGCGTCGATGGGGTTGCGGCGGGGGTTATCACTCTGTTGCGCGATGTGAGTCGTGAACGTGAATTGGATCGCTTGAAAATTGAGTTCATCTCTACTGCGGCCCATGAGTTACGTACACCATTGACCGCGGTTC